>NZ_CABTML010000007.1:0-164667 GCF_902485895.1 uncultured Anaerobiospirillum sp.
ATTTAAGAATGGAGTTAATGGCTTTTTGAGAGTGATTCGTAAGGTGTACTCGTCAACTACCTCAGTCTTTGCAATGCCGTCTAATACGAGAGGGGCATAAGACATCTTCTCAACGCGGTTCTCAGGGCTCTGACGATCAAAGTTAAACTTTACAGCCTCAGCATTAAATGGGGTACCGTCATGGAACTTAACGCCCTTGCGTAAGTTAAAAGTGTAAACAAGACCATCATCTGAAATAGTCCAGCTTTCAGCTAAAGCAGGCTCAACCTCTACAGTTCCTTTCTTAAAACGCAGTAATGACTCGTAGATGTTGATATTCATATTAGCTGAATCCATATCGTCAGCTAAAGCTGGATCGATACCTAATGGTTCAGTTGAGGTAGCAAAGAAAATGTTATCCTGCGGAGCGCGGGAAATTGGAGCTGCAGATACTGCGCCGGCGGTAACTGAAACCGCTACTGCTGCGGCGAGCAGGGACTTGAGTAATGCCTTCATATTAATAGCAATCCTAAATGACTCATGATCAAATAAGCAATTAGTGTTAGCTTTAGCAATCGATCATGGTAGTTAATCTCTCTGCCGCCTAATACTCTCTGAAAAGCTGTGCATGATTCTGGTCGGCAGGACGGAACACCGTCTTTTGTCAGGACGGAAATCCGTCTTACTGTGCATACATTCTTATTTAAGGCTTTATCACAAGCAAGACACTCACAATATTAGTGCATCATATATTTTAAATGCACCACAATAAAACATTTAACAAACAAACTCATGATTTTGTACGTTTTAAAATAAGTACACCTAGCAGCGTCACCCAATTCAAAGCTTACCTCTCATTGTATAGCCACGTATGTATCGCATATATAAGCGCTTGCTAACTTAAGAGATCACGCAATTAATCTAGAGTTGCTACCACCAATATGAGCTAGCCTAACTAACGCTAAAAGAACACCCCTACTCAAATTTATGTAGCAAGCTACCTACATTAAGCCCTGATAAACATTAAAAAACATAAATTTTGCCATCAAACAGTGCACGGTTTCACACTCACCTCACCCAACAGCTCAGTGCTATAGCTAAGTGGACTCACTTAACGACCATGCATCTTTTAACTGTTAATTGCCACTAGATCATTTGACTTTTGATGTAGGCCGCTGCTTTATCTATGTAGCGATAAATGCAAAAAGTCCACAAATTCCTAGGCAACATATACCCTGCTCCTCAAATGCCCAGGCTCACATCTACCATGCTCCACAAATGCCTAGGCTCACATATGCCCAGCTCCACAAAAGCAAAAGCCCCGCACAAGGTAGCTTTACCTGGCGGGGCTTTTTGAAGTTCTACTCTAAAGTGTTCTGAGTTTAGTTAGCTTTTAGAGAGCACTACTCTTTTTTAACATAACGGAAGTAGATAACACTTAAGGTGTTTAAAGGACCGCTGATGTTTGGACGGTAAGCAAGTAAATCCTTTGGATGAGATAAAGGCAGCACACCTACGTCTTCAGCAAGAATGCGATCTGCCTGCTTGTACATCTCAACACGCTTTGGACCTTCTGGAGTACGTGCAGCCTCTACAACGAGCTTACGGAACTCATCGTTCTTCCACAGACCGTTATTAGCAACTGGGTCATCGTTAGCGAAGATGTTGATGAAGTTATCAGGATCGCCGTTATCACCAGCCCAACCTAAGAAGCTTAAGTCCCAGCTGTCGGTTAAGAGCTTGCCACGATAAGTGTTGTAGTCGTAAACGATGATATCAGCCTTAACGCCTACCTGAGCTAAGTATGACTGAATAGCCTCAGCTAATACCTGACCACCTGCAGTGTTAGATGGACGTGCATTTGAGTAGGTCATGATCTTGAGTGACTTGATGCCCTTTTGCTCAAAGAACTTCTTGGCTGCCTCAGGATCGTACTGTACTGGCTTGGTGTTTGGATCATAGCCATCCATGAAAGAAGGGAACCAAGTTGGAGCATACAGTGAGTAGCCCTGATAGAGAGACTCAACTAATGAAGGAACGTCGATTGCCTGTGCAATAGCCTTACGAACCTCACGATCCGCACACATAAAACCATCACGTGTGTTGAAGAGCATGTAGTTGGTGGATGGGCCTTCTTCAGCGTAGATCTTACCGCCGTTCTTCTCGATCTCAGGAATTACGTTAGGATCGATAGCGGTGATAATGTCAACCTCACCGTTCTTTAAAGCAACTACACGAGCAGAAGTATCCTTCATAACGCGGTA
The DNA here is from genome assembly GCF_902485895.1 of uncultured Anaerobiospirillum sp. Classification (NCBI taxonomy): domain Bacteria; kingdom Pseudomonadati; phylum Pseudomonadota; class Gammaproteobacteria; order Aeromonadales; family Succinivibrionaceae; genus Anaerobiospirillum; species uncultured Anaerobiospirillum sp. The sequence continues at coordinate 2,244 of NZ_CABTML010000007.1, forward strand.
GATAACGTTCTGAATTGATGGCTTCTCACCCCAGTAGTCTTCATTGGTGGTTAAGATAATCTGCTGACCACGATCCCAAGCAAATAACTTGTATGGACCGGTACCAACTGGCTTATCCATAACGCTGTTGTTACCAGCCTTAAGAGCAGTTGGGGATACGATAGGAGCAGCAAACACCATTGCCATGTTACGCAGGAATGGAGTTGATGGGTTCTTTAACTTAACTGCAACAGTGTACTCATCTACTACAGTAGTGGACTCAACGTCGCCAAACACAAATGGAGCATAGGACATCTTTGGAACAAGATTCTCTGGGCTCTGGCGATCGAAGTTGAACTTAACAGCTTCTGCGTTAAATGGAGTGCCATCGTGGAACTTAACACCCTGACGGAGCTTGAAGGTGTAAGTTAAGCCATCTTCTGAGATAGTCCAGCTTTCAGCTAATGAAGGCTCAACTTCAGTGCTAGCAGGCTTAAAGCGCAGTAATGACTCGTAGATGTTGCACAGGATATTGCCTGAATCATTATCATCTACTAATGCTGGATCTAAACCAGCAGGCTCGGTACCAGTAGCGAAGAAGATGTTGTCTTGTGGCTTGCGTGACATGGCTGCATCAGCGCTGACAGCTGAGAAGCTGAACATCAGAGCCATAGCAGAGGCCAGCAAGGTCTTGCGTGAAATAAACTTCATAGCAAAATCCTAAATCCAAATAACACATAAACCGTGGTCTATAACCACTAAGAGATACTTGCGATCTTGTCGATCGCAGCGATCTTTGGCAGTAAAGTTTTACCACCGTAAAAAAAACATTGTGACTTGCCAATCTAAATAGCATTGCATGGCAACACCACTCGTATCGAGCATGGATAAAATCAACATGCTAGTTATAGATAATACGCAGAGGAGAAGTTAATCCCACTCTAAAAGTGCGCCAGATTGCAAATCAATAGCAAGCCATTTTCGTGGACGTAAATACAAAAAGCAAGCCAAATTAAAGGCAAATGAGATACTCTACATAAAATTGATTAAAAGCATAAACATCAAAGCCATCATAGCTAATTAATAGCAACTATATGCCTTACACCAGCCCAAAAACGCCATAACAAGCAATAACAAATTTGCCATGACCTACTCTTTTTTGCCATAAGAGCACTCTGTTTTAGCTTGCTAACAGAACGATCGCGCAACCTCTCTTTTCTTTGATTTAAGAGCCACAAGGGAAAGCTGCACCAAGTACAAAACAATCGCAAGGAAATGCGGACCTTGGTAAGGTAACCGTCAATGAATGAAAGATGCGCATGGGAAGTTAAGCGCAAAGGAAACGCGCATCTTGGTAAGGCAATCGCAAAGGAATGATCCCTTGGTAAGGCAATCGCAAAGGAATGATCCCTTGGTAAGGCAATCGCAAAGGAATGATCCCTTGGTAAGGATGTAATTGTGGCCATGGTCAGGGCCAATGAAAAAGCCAGCATAAGCTGGCTTTCAAAGTGACAGGCATCTAGCCTCAAGGGCGTGAATTTTAGGCTAGATTATTTGTTGATGAAAGCGTTGGCGATCGCTCTTGCCTTACTATCAATTGCCATGATCTCTTCAAGCTCGTAAGCATCAGTTCCTGAAATGCTTGAAAGAACATGATCAACTGTATGCGCAATAGCCTTGAAACTAATACGCTTAGCTAAGAAAGCAGCTACAGCAACCTCATTAGCTGCATTTAATGCAGTGGTCATTGCCTGACCTTGCTTAGATGCCTCGATGCCCATGAACAGACATGGATAGCGCTCTTTTTCAGGCTGCTTGAAAGTGAGCTGACTTATCTTAGTAAAGTCTATTGATTGAACAGAGGTAGTCATGCGGTTTGGATAAGCCATAGCAAGACCGATTGGGGTCTTCATATCCGGCTGACCAAGCTGCGCAAGTACTGCACCATCCTCATAGGAAACCATGGAGTGGATTACTGACTGAGGGTGAATAATGACCTTTACCTGATCGCTTGAGGCGTTAAACAGATAACGTGCCTCAATGTACTCTAAAGCCTTATTCATCATCGTGGCAGAGTCTACTGAGATCTTAGGCCCCATAGACCATACTGGGTGATTAACGGCTTTTTCAGGAGTTACATTATCTAGCTCAGCAAGATCGCAATTTAAAAATGGACCACCTGATCCTGTAAGCAAGATCTCTTTAACGCCTACACTTGCAAGATCGCAAGTACCCATTCTAGATTGCTCTGATGGTGGCAGGCACTGGAAGATAGCTGAGTGCTCACTATCAACTGGCAGTACTTGAGATCCATGCTTGGCAGCCATATCAAAGAACAGCTGGCCACTCATGACCAAGGCTTCTTTATTGGCAAGACAAATACGACAACCTGTCTTAATGGCATTTAACAGTGGCTTAAGACCGGCAGCACCGACAATAGCGCCGACCACCATATCAGCACCACCATCGCCAGAGAGCTCAGTTACACCTTCACTACCAACTAAGATATCTGTAGTGGCAGCAAGATCTGGACATTGTGCAGTTAACCTTTCCATGAGCTTGTTGGCAGCCATAGCATCAGACATTGCTACGCGAGCTGGTTTGAACTTTTTGATAAGCTCAAACATACGATCGCAATTGCCACCAGCGGCTAAGCCGTGAACCTCAAACTCATCAGAGTGCAACTCCAGGAGATCGCAAGTAGCATCACCAATGGAACCTGTAGCTCCAAGTAGTGTTACTTTTTGTCTCTTACATTGCGACATTAAACAACTCTCCGCTTACTAACCAGTAAACACCCAAGAAGACTGGCACAGCAGCGGTTTGCGAATCTAAACGATCAAGCATACCACCATGTCCTGGCAAGATCTTTCCAGAGTCTTTAATTCCAACTAGACGCTTGAGCATGCTTTCCATTAAATCGCCAAAAGTAGAGAGCACAATGGCACCAAAGGCTGCAGCAAGGAAGGCAAGCTCGTCTTTACCGAATACTGAGTAGTAATTGTAATACTTAGCAATGTACATAACTACGATCGCAAGCACGATACCGCCATAGAGTCCTTCATAAGTTTTCTTAGGACTAACCTCTGGCATAAGTTTAGTCTTGCCAAGAGCACGGCCAGTGAAATAAGCACCACTATCTGCAGCCCAAACTAAGGCCATTACAGAAAGTAATAAATAGGCACCTTCGTTGTAATCTTGAGCATAGTTAGTAGCACGTAAGATAAGCAGGCCTTGTAAGAAAGGAACGAGAGTGAATAAGCCAACTACGCAGTTAATGACCTTATTCTCATGCCACTTAACATTAGCTGGATAGCTCTTCACTAAGAAGATAGCTAAAGCCCAAAATGGCAGCGCAATGACCACCACATACTTCATGTATGCAGGGACACCGCTTTCAATGTACTCACCTGGAGGAGCAATAGCGAACATGGCAGTTGCAGCTACAGCTGCAAGTACCACAAAAGGAATACGGCTCTTGAATTTAAGCAGTGGGCCCATTTCATAGGCACATACCATGTAGATAAACAATGCACCCATGGTAAAGATGGCAAAGTCAGTAAAGAAGAGCCACACAACGGCCAGAGCAATAAGAACAACGCCGGTTGCAATACGAACGCCCATACATCTCCCTCAAGTGAATCCAAGCCTAACGATGAAACAACACACTATAAAAGCACTCAAGAGCAGATGTCTAAAGAAACTATCAAGTGCGCTCATAACCTAATCTTGACTAAGTTATATGAACATTAGGCTGCAATGACAGCTAACAATCCTCAAAGATAAAACGGATATAACGCGATGCCATCAAAGAAAAACTTCGTGCATTGTAACATCACGCAATGAGAATTTCTCTTTACCAACACGTTCAAGTACAACAAAGCTAAATATCAACAGCGCCATCTACAAGAATGATATGAGCTATTGGTGTGGTCTATAAAGAAATTAACAGCTACTTGCTTGTTTTGGCGTATAGATAAACGAAATGAAATAAAGCCAATTAAGGCTTTGCTTGAGAGGGGATTGGGCTAGTAGCTTATGGCTGATAATTAGCCTATAAGAGTGCTCAAAGCCAGCATGTTAATCGTATAGCAGCGACAACACTAGCATGGCTTCATGAGGCTAAGTAGAAATTAGCTTGGATAGTAGCAACAGCGCTAAAAGTAAAGGCATTGGCTAACGCACAAGCAAGGCATTAGATAATGCAATAGCGAGGCATTGGCAAAGGCATGGACTTACGTACAAGCAAGGCATGGGCTAAAGCAATAGAAAGGCATTGGATAATGCACAAGTAAATGCATAGGCTATGCATTGGCAATGCTTAGTTGGAGTTCTTAGGCTTTAGCAGCTACTTGCTCGGAGGTCATACCAAAGCGACGCTCGCGACCATTGAAGTAGTTAAGAGCTTTATCAAACTCTTTTTCATCAAAGTCTGGCCATAAGGTATCAGTGACATAAAACTCACTATAGGCGCATTGAAAAAGTAAGAAGTTTGAGATACGACATTCACCACCAGTACGAATGAGCAAATCGACATCTTGTGCGACGCACAGACGCTCTTGCATTGCCTCTTCGGTGATATCTTGCTCTGAAATCTTGCCGTTTTTAAGATCGATAGCTAATGACTTGGCAGCTTGCATCAATTCCCAACGACCGCCATAGTTAATAGCGATATTAAGAACCATTCTTTGATTATTGCAAGTGAGGCTAACAAGCTCATCAATAGCTTCATTAAGGCGGGATGAAAACTTACTAAGATCACCGATGAATTGAACTTTGATACCGTTGTCATGCAGCCTATCGCGCTCAGACTTGAGTACCTTGGCAAAGAGGTCCATAAGACCACTTACTTCATCTTGAGGTCTACGCCAGTTTTCTGATGAGAAAGCGAATAAGGTAAGAGTTTGGACACCTTTTGCGACAGCTGTCTCTACAGCACGCGTGACAGCCTGAGCGCCTCGACGATGACCCATTAACCTGATCATCCCGCGCTTCTTGGCCCAGCGTCCATTGCCGTCCATGATAATTGCAAGATGGCGAGGCACCTTTGCCTCGCCATGATTATTTGAACTGTGCATGAGGAGTTAACTAGATTTCCATTAACTCTTTTTCTTTAGCAGCTAAGATGTCCTCGCACTGCTTGATAGCAGCGTCGGTTAACTTCTGAATCTGCTCTTCTCCGGACTTGAGCTCATCTTCAGAGATAGCCTTGTCCTTCTGCATGTTCTTTAAGCTCTGGTTAGCATCGCGACGTACGTTACGAATCTCAACACGAGACTGCTCAACTTCGCCACGAACAACCTTAACTAAGTCCTTACGGCGCTCTTCAGTTAAAGGAGGAAGCGGAACACGGATGTCTACGCCTGCAACAACTGGGTTTAAGCCAAGCTCGGACTTTTGAATTGCCTTCTCAACGTCCTTGATAGCATTACGATCAAATACGGTGAGCTTTAAGGTACGGGCATCTTCAACGTTGATCTGAGCGACCTGACGCAGTGGAGTTGCGCTACCGTAGTAGTCAACCATAATGCCGTCTAAGATACCAGGCTGAGCACGGCCAGTACGAACTTTGTTCAGTCGTGAGGATAAAGACTCAACAGCCTTCTTCATGCGCTCCTGAGCATCATTCTTAACGTCATTAACCATAAATAATCTCCTGTTAAGAGATGAGGGTACCCTCATCTCCTCCGGCGGCAGCATTTAACAGAGCACCTTCCTTTGTCATGTTGAACACACGGATATTCATACCGTGGTCACGAGCAAGAGCAAAGGCGGTCAGATCCATAACCTCAAGTTCCTTTTGCAGAACTTCTTTGTAAGTTAAGGTCTTGTAGAGGGTGGCGTTTGGATCCTTGAAAGGATCGGCACTGTACACACCGTCTACCTTGGTGCCCTTTAAAACTTCGTCACAGTGCAATTCTACAGCACGTAACACCGCTGCAGTATCGGTGGTAAAGAATGGAGAGCCTGTACCACCTGCACAAATGAGCACTGCACCGCGCTCTAAAATCTCACGTCCTGCTTGGGCTTGGTACTGAGTAGTAATGGAATCAATGCCTTGAGCAGACATGAGTACACACTCACTACCTTGACGAATCAGCTCATCACGCATAGCTAAACCGTTAATTACGGTAGCTAGCATACCCATATGATCGCCTACAGTACGATCCATACCTGCTTTTTGCAGGGCTGCACCACGGAAGATGTTACCACCACCGATTACTAAGGCAACTTGGACATTGCGATTCTTAATATCAATGATATTACGAGCCATAGCTGACAGAATTTCAGGCTCAATGCCAAACTGAGTAGCACCACCTAAAGCTTCACCTGACAGCTTGATTAAGATACGACGTTGAGATTTAAGTGACGAAGTCATCTGCTTTGCCTCTATTACTTCTTGGCAGCAGCTGCGATCTGAGCCTGAACCTCAGCAGCGAAGTCGTCTTCCTTCTTCTCGATGCCTTCGCCTACTTCTACACGGATGAATGACTTAGCAGTAGCACCGTGCTGCTTGAGCATTTCGCCAACAGATACAGAAGGATCCATTACGAATGGCTGACCGGTTAAGGAAACTTCACCGGTGAACTTCTTCATGCGGCCCTCAACCATCTTCTCGGCGATCTCTTTTGGCTTGCCAGAGTTAACTGCGATCTCGATCTGGATCTGACGCTCTTTCTCAACAACCTCAGCAGATACGTCTTCTGGGTTAACGAAATCTGGCTTGGAAGCGCAAACGTGCATAGCAACGTTCTTAGCAAGATCAGCGTCACCGCCTTCTAATACGGTAACAACGCCGATGCGCTTGTTGGAGTGAACGTAGATACCTAATACGTCACCGGTAACGCGGAAGATACGACGGATGCCTAAGTTCTCACCGATCTTAGCAATTAAAGCGGTTAAAGCCTCACCAACGGTCTGCTTGTCGTCGTACTTAGCAGCCTTTAAGGTCTCAACGCACTCGCCTTCGGTCTTTAATGCGATCTGAGCAACCTTCTCAGCGAACTCTACGAACTCTGCATTCTTAGCAGCAAAGTCGGTCTCAGAGTTAACCTCAACTAAAACAACCTGATTGCCTTCGTGAGCGGAAACGATGATACCTTCAGCAGCAGTACGAGTTGCCTTCTTAGCAGCCTTTAAAGCGCCAGACTTACGCATCTCTTCGATTGCGGCCTCGATGTTACCGTCGGTAGCAACTAAAGCCTTCTTACAATCCATCATGCCTGCGCCAGTAATGTCGCGTAACTCTTTAACGAGGGCAGCGGTTACGTTAGCCATTGTTCATTCCTTGTGTAGTTTTGAAAAAGGCAGGGGGTAACCTGCCTTTGTTTAGAAATCTGACCTCGGGCCGTATGTACGAGCAGCTACGAAATAATATGTAGTCATGATCATCGTTTTAAGCCCAGTCATATGACACAAGCAAGGACACTGTTAGGAGCAAATATTCATAACAGCGTCGCTTGCTTGAAGGTGTAATTCTCTATTGCTAAAGATAGTCAACAACTACCTTCAGTAAGATTAAGCCTGAGCTTCCTCAGCCTTAACCTCAGCCTCAACTGGCATCTCAGCCTCAGCACGAGCCATAGAAGCACGAGCAGCGTTGATTGCCTCAACAGCGCCCTTTAAGTAGAGGTCGATAGCGCGGATAGCATCGTCGTTACCTGGGATTACGTACTGAACGCCATCTGGGGAAGAGTTGGTGTCAACTACAGCAACAACGTCGATACCGAGGTTGTTAGCTTCCTTAATAGCGATGTGCTCTACTTCAGCATCGATAACGAATAATGCATCTGGAAGGCCGCCCATGTCCTTGATACCGCCTAATGAACGGTTGAGCTTCTCGAGCTCACGGGTACGTAATAAAGCTTCCTTCTTGGTCAGCTTATCAAAGGTGCCGTCAGCAGACTGGATCTCAAGCTCCTTTAAGCGCTTGATTGACTGACGAACAGTCTTCCAGTTGGTGAGCATGCCACCTAACCAGCGGTGATCAACGTAGTACTGATCGCAAGCCTGAGCAGCTGGACCTACCTTGTCAGAGGCAGCGCGCTTGGTACCAACGAATAAGATCTTGCCCTTCTTAGCAACAGTTGAACCTAAGAAGTTAAGAGCGTCTTCGTAGCACTTAACAGTCTTCTCGAGGTTGATGATATGTACGCCATTACGAGCACCGAAGATGTACTGCTTCATCTTTGGGTTCCAGTAACGGGTCTGGTGACCGAAGTGAACACCGGCCTGTAACATATCACGCATCGAAATATTTGACATTTAAGTATACCTATCTTGTAGTAGTGGGTTATGCCTCCACTGCTCCGCCTAACAAACCGTACGCTTAAAGACTATCGTTTATCCCATCCTTTATACCGCTATTGCTAAAGAGTGGTATCAGCGTCGACATCTTAGCGCCGACGCTTAAATCATCCCACTGCCCTCTACATCATGGTAACCATGACCTTGTAATGCAATGCGAAATAACTCTAGGTGAGATTAAAGCCTGCTATCCCTCCGCCGTAGACAGATTAAAAAGATTAGCTAACACTCCACGTCAGTTTACTCTTTAAACAAGACTAGCTTGCTCTATCAGTACGGTCTTACACTCGATAGCTTGTCTTTAATGGAAGAAGTGTGGTCTCCTAAGATAAAGCCTAAGGCAGAAATGACGGTCAATGGACAAGAAACAGCATTCTTGAACACAGGCTCCAATCGTAGGGCAGCTGCGGTATCCGCAGTGGCTCTACCTGCAAGAACTTAAGGCTTTTCTGCTGCTACCCAGACTCAAACTTTGAAGAGTAAGGGTTACTTTCAGCCGGAGTTTGCAGCGCTACAAGGGCAAGTAAACTAGCTTATATAGCGCATGACCAACTTTAAAAAACGTTCGGCACCCTGTTTTGGCGTTAATGAACAGTGTGTGTTTTTAAACTTGGAGGTTAAAAAAATCTTCCGCCTCTTACATACAGCCACTCTTTGCTTTTTGCATCTCAAAGAGCTTTTGTATCGAATCTCGTATGAATAGCATTTAGGAGCTATTTCATAGCAAAAGGCACATCATTTTAGCATATAGATTTGTGATTTTGTTAACGCTTTTGTAACTTTTCAGCAACTATAAATTAAGTCATACAAGCATGCCATCACAAGCCTAGATAGATCGCCAGTTGTAGCCTCTTGCTATCTTTTCTTACCACAAATTCAACCAACCAAATCTAGCTAAAAAGCATGCACAAGCTACAAAGAAACTTCACAAACTGAAAATGATCTTAAATATTTTAGGCTGTGCCTTTAGCTCGAATAAAAAAAACATCTTCATAGCCCATGTTAACTTTCTAGCTGCAGCTAAGAACTTGATTGTACCTACTCATGATCCTAGGCACTTCTAACTGCAGCTAAGAACTTGATTGTACCTACTCATGATCCTTAGTAACTTTTAGCTGCAGCTTAGACTTGGCTGTACCGTCTTATGATCCTTAGTTACTTTTAGCTGCAGATGGGAACTTAACTGCTCCTACCTATGCTCCTTAGGCCTTTCTAGCTGCAGCTAAGAGTTTAGTTGTGCCAACTTATGATCCTTAGTAACTTTTAGCAGCAGCTGATGATGTTAATGTGTCTACTTTTGAGCATGAGGAACTTTTAAGCGAAGGCAGCGTTTGGACATTGACTCTGTTCTAAACATGAAAGGTCCAATGTTGTTGATGCGCTCTGCATGATACAGGAGTTCATCGTCATCCTCTTTTTGTGCTGAAGAACGTTTAGAATTGTCCTTTGTCGCGATTATATGGCCATCTTGATACTCAACATTGTAAAAAACTGGCTTAGTGTTAGGACTCAGCTCAATCATACGATCACCAATAAGCAGTGCAAAGGTGTTGTTAAGCTGCATGATCGCACGCTCTTTAATGTTGTAGTTCGTGAGATCTTGACCAACGTTTGGAACTGATCCCTTGATGCCATTTAAAGCAAGCAAAGTCATACCCATATCAATCTGACTTACTTGGCGGTGATCTACATGAGGCATGACATTAGGAGCAATGATCACAGCCGGGATGGTAAAGTCATCAACAGGAAATTCCATACCTGGTTTTACCGAAGATACGTGGTTAGCGATCACCAAGAAAATAGTATCTTGGTAATAGCCATCACTAGCAGCTTGCTCTAAGAACTTGCCTAGAGCATAGTCTGCATACTTAGCTGCAAGATCACGATCCTCATTAGTTGTCTCAATGCCATCTAAGCTGACCTTATCGTCAGGAATATCATAAGGATCACGCAGAGAAGTAGTAAGTATTACTGAGAAGAAGTGCTTTGATTGTTTGTGCAAGTCACTATAGTACTGATGAGCTTTGTTAAAGAGATCTTCATCGGACACACCCCACGATCCTACATACTGTGGATCTTCAAAGTCTCTTTCATCGATAACTTTGGCAGTGCCATTATGCTCAAAGAATGTTTTCATGTTGTACAGCTGACTATCACCACCATAGATGAATGAGGTGTCAAAGCCATGCTGACTGAAGATCTCAGCTAAAGTGGCATAAGGTGTTTCAGGCTGTACGTGTTGCACGATACTAAGTTGCGAAGACGGAGTGAAAGAGGCTGCGACTGCCTCAATACCACGCGTGGTTCTATGGCCGGTTGCATACATATTTTCAAACCACCAGCCTTTATCACGTAACGCCTCTAAATTTGGGGTTACACCAATACCACCTTGAGACTTTAAGAACTCGTCGCCTAATGATTCTTCAATAATAATCACTACATTGTATGGATCTTTACGTGGCTTTTTACCTGCCTTAAGCGCGTCATCACGCAGTATAGGACGACGTGTCCCATTGTTAAGGTAGCCATTGTAGATACCATCAACTGGATTAATAAACTGATTGATACGACAAACGAGTCTGCTAGTGTCAGGATCTTGTGCACGTTTAGATAAGCTAAGCACGCCCTCAAAAGCCTGAGCATCTGACATAATCTTATATGTAGAGTCCGCGCCTGCTGTCAGATCTCTTAAGTGGAATGCATCATAGACAATGGTATAGCTTGAATTAAGCGGCAATGCATTGACTAACGGATTATTTGTAAAGGCAACCATTGATGGGTTAAATGGCTTGCTTTCAAAAGAGGAGCGAACACCTAAAGGTATGGTGCACAGTGCGATTAATAGACAAATTACGTTGTACTTAAAACGGCCCTGATGATAGCCACGTAACAATCTTTCGCTAAGCTTAAAGGAAATAAACAACGAAACGATAACGATGATAAAGATCGTTAGCAGCTTAAGCTTATGTCCAGACCAAAGGAGAATGACCAGGTCATCCCATGTGAACATGTATTGGACGAAAATGTAGTTAGGGCGTGTACCAAAGACTTTAATAAACTCAGGAGTCGCTGCCTCATTTAGGATTAAGAATGCAATGGCAAGGCTGCAGTAAACATTTATGCCTACTAAAACCATACGCGGCATTCTCAGATACGGCACTAAAGACAGAAAGATTAGTACCAAAACAGGTAAACCAAATAGAGCGCATACTGAGGCAAAGTCAACTCTAATACCTTGTAGCAAGATCGTAGCAAAGCCGCCATCGGGAATACTTTCCCACTGCAATAGCGAAAGAATGAAACGGGACAAACTAAGAATAATCATTGCCGCAAAAGCAATGATAAGCACCGGATTGATGCCATAACGTCTTAGCCTTCTTAGAGTTTTAAGTGCATCCATAACTACTTCCTTGCCACAAGAATAGTGTCCTTAACTTATAAGTTTACACATTCTAATTAGAGCTAAAACGCTATGCCCTATCGACGTGCACAAATAGCTACAAGAGATGCTTTTGCAAGGATTGTCTTTAAGACAAAAAAAGAGCACAGCCTTTTTAGGGACTGTGCTCTATGTTAGTTAGCTATTGTCAGGAACTTAAGCTGGAGCTGCCTGACAATATCGCAAGTTTACGATTCTTATTTGCTTCACTAATAAATTAGTGATTCTCGTGAAGCTTGAAACGTGCGAGGTTCTTAACCAGATCGCCGATGGAGTCAACAGACTCGTCACAACGAGCTACTGAGTCCTCAGCAGAGTGTACGATTTCCTCGGTGTCAGAGGTAATCTTCTGCATGTTTGCAGAAATCTCAGAGGTAGCAGTAGTCTGCTGCTCTGCAGCGGTCGCAATCATACGAATCTGATCATTAACCTGAGCAACGAAGTTGATGATACTATTGAGGGTATCCTCAATTCGTGCAGCACGGTCAGCAACAGCATTGATCTTCTCTACAGATGCGCTCATAGAGCTGGTTGCCTCAGAAGCATCCTTCTGAACCTGGCTAACCATTGAGGAAATCTCTTGAGTAGATGCAGAGGTACGAGATGCCAGAGCACGAACTTCATCAGCAACCACGGCAAATCCACGGCCAGCCTCACCAGCACGAGCAGCCTCAATTGCAGCGTTAAGAGCAAGTAAGTTAGTCTGAGCAGCAATCTCATCAATGGTGCCAACAATAGAACCAATCTTCTGAGTCTGGTCAGCTAAAGCCTGAACCTTAGCAGCATCATTGGTGGTGTAGCTAGACTGATCACGAATGTCCTTAATGGTGGTACGGATCAGCTTTACACTCTCTTGAGTTACGTTGCTTGACTGGTCGGCAAGTACTGCAGCACGCTCACAGTTAGCAGCAATTTCCTGAGTAGTAGCAACCATTTCGTTGGATGCTGCAGCAACAGAGATAGCCTGCTGCTCAGCCTCACGGGAGGCATCCATAATAGAGTTGGCTGCGATCTTGGTGTCCCTTAACTCCTGGTTGAGCTCCTGAGCCTTCTTACGAACTAAAGCAATAGAATCGCTCAGATCGTTACGCATGAAGCGAAGAGCCTCGCCTAAATCACCAAACTCATCCTTGCTACGAACATCGACATTAACGTTGAGGTTGTTCTTAGCAATTTCATTGGCAGTCTTAACAGCAGCCTGAAGATTACGAGTAATACCGTTAGAAACCAGTGCAGCAATGATGACAGCAATTAAGATAACAACCGCTGACATACCAATTACTAAGTATGCAGAGGTAGTATCCTGAAGACCCTCAACCTCCTCTTTAATTTTCTTAACCACAACACCATTCATTTTGTGGGTAATAACAACCATCTCTTGACAGATTGGGTGCATCTCAGAGAGGAAGAATGCTAAAGCATCATATGGCTTGCCGGCCTCAACAAGATTTGAAACAACCAGCTCATATAACTCGTTGTACTTGTGGCCCATCTGAGTTAACTGATCGATCTGCGCACGTGCTGTAACGTTCTGTTGATTAGTTAAATCATCAAGAGTCTTTACGATAACCTTAAGATTATTCTCAGACTCAATACGACGAGCATCATCTAAGTTGCCTGGGGTCAGATACTCAAAGAGGGCGTTATTTGCTGCAACAATGTCAGCATTGATCTTAACAGCACGCTCAAATCGTGTATCGATAAGGAAGCGTACATGATCTGCTACATCTGTACTTGCAAACAATGCACGTACGGCAATTGCAGAAATACAGCATGTTAAGAACAAAATGACACCGAAGCCAAGCATCAGCTTGGTTCTGATTTTAACGTTATCTAAAAATGACATGGATTACTCTCCAGCTCCAGCATAATGTGAGTACTCGTCAACTACTAAGACAAGTCAGCAGATCATAAGCATTTGTTCTAATGGTCCACCGAAGGTCAAGGTGAAAGACATGCAGCCTGACTCGTAAACTGAGGTTACGAAAGACGCAAGATGAACTTTAATAGTAAAGCAGCATAATGCATCAATAAAGCCAATCTAAAGAATGACTTACTGCGCAACCTTTGATATCTGACCTTGTGGATATCTCACGGCTACATGCTAACTCTAACTACTAAGCAAAACTCTAAAAGGAAGGTTAATACTCAGCAGCTCGCAATAATCTTCAGCTAAAGCATTTAGCCTTACTCTTAATTTGAGTAAAAGCTAAAAAGATAGCTATTCTAGTTTACGCCGTATGGATGACATAGCAAGTGCTAAATCATATACAACGCAAGCATTTGTGTCCTTGCTCTCCTTTCTAAACGAAATGGCAAGAACCTATATGAATGAGCTTAGTGCTACCAAACTGGTGCAAAAGCGCTCAAAATAGCGATATTTTATCAATTTTAAATCTTGACTAGGATGTGAAACGGTTACATAACCATTACTCATCTTGCTTAACGATTAAAATTATGTACTGTGCACAATATTGGGAATTGTACACAAGCATCATTACAGTCAAGACAAAAAACTGACTTTAATAAGTGCAATCTTAATAGTTTTCAGAATTGAAAACTGACATCTCAGCAGAATGCCACTTCAAAAGAATCTTATCGATTGTACCATCGCTAATCATCTCTGAAATTTCATTGCTAATAACGTCTTTATACTTTGATCCCTTTGGCATCATAATCGCGTACTTACAGGACTCACGACCTAAAGCTGCCTCAGGAGTTACAGCAAACTCATCCCTCTTCATGTCATGGGCAAAACCAGCAAGTGGTGGACGGTCAAAGAGCACGCCATCAAGATCACCAGTAAAGACATGGAAGTAAGCTTGAATTGCATTGGTAAATGGCACAGGCGTAGCACCGAGCATTTCAACATACTTAGCAGATGTTGATCCAGATGATGCACCAATGCGCAAACCCTTGATATCAGTAACATTCTTGATATCTGGATGGCGCTTAGGATTGAACATCACACCCATACTAGAAGCATAGTACACAGGGGTAAAATCAAATGTCTTCATACGCTCAGTAGTGCGAGATACACCACCAGCAAAAAGATCAGCGCTACCTTCACGTAATCTCTTTTGTGATGAAGGGCGATCAAGAACAAAGATGCGATTCTCAGCCAGCTTAAAACCTAAACGACGCTGCAGCTCATAAATGACATCAACATCAATGCCATATGGTCGCTGAAAATCATCCTTTAAAAATGCCTGCGGCGCACCGAGAGGATTAACCAATACGGTAAGGGTCACGTGTTCAAGTTCTCCATCAGCCTGAGCTGCAGAAGATGCAAACAAAGCACTAACCGCCATAAAGCTTGCAAGAACACTCTTTTTTAAACGAGAACTCTTGTTCTTAAATATACATCTAAACTTCATAACAAGCCCAATCCATATTAGAGCGCTTTGTAATTTCAACTACAGTATTAATAATCACAAACAAGCGATGTTGTAGCTCACAAGTACAAGCGCTTAATTGCACAGCTGACTAACGGTGCTTGAAAATGCCGCAACCATGCATAACTCGCACGAAGCATGGTTTACAAATCCAAAGGAAAGGTTCACAACATTCAAAATGCACTATAACAGCGCCATAAATGCAACAGACGTAAAAAAAGCCCTGATCCCATAAATGGAGAAAGAGCTCCTTATTGCATTGTTCTGTAGCTACTAATCTAACACACTAGCAACATGATAATTACTTTCACTTTTTGAAAAGTTTTAAATCTGTGCACGAGCACACATAAACAAATATAGATGGAAATTAAGCTTGCGCATTATTTTCGTGCTCAAAGTGCACGATCACGATCTTGTCTGACATCTTATTTTTAGGACATAAACTAAGAAAAGTTATTTAAACATAATACTGCTATCGCCAAGCCAACTCACCATCAGTTTGCCCTTGTTTTAAGCCATTTTAATGATGACAAAGTCATGATAATTGATGTTACAAATACCATATAAATCAGCGTATATGCATTGATGGTTCCAGATAATCATCTTACCAAATAATAATTACACAAACTCTAATAAGCTAGCGCTACATACTGTAACCCTTGTCTAATAAGGTTTTTTGAGCTATCAGACTGGGATTTTAGAGCCACTATATGAAAAAAATTTGCTATTAATGCACACCTATTGCACAGCATCTAGATACACATGCATATTCAGCCATTTATCAGGGTATATAGCCTATAAATATGCCCTTTCTACATATGACATATTCTCAATACTTAAACCTACCAACTGTGCACTGCCACTAAATACACCTAAAAGCACGGTCATAACCATAGCCGCATACAACACATTAAGCTAAAAGATCACTTTAAGATTATTAGCATTTATCAATTAACCTGTTATTTAAGCCTTTTGGGACAATTGCAATTTCTTAATCTAGATAGCTTATCGCTAAATGCTGCTCTATATTTATGCCCAGACATCAGACTAAAGCTCACTACACCGGCGCTTTATTGGGTATTAGCTTTATCTTGCAAACACTAAAAATAGTATGCATGCCATGATCTTAAGATCATAACCAACGAAATAGGCTCAATTACATTGTGACGATGTCAAGCAATGAAATTAGATCTGCTCAAGCCTACGACTTAACCACCCCAATCGCTGACTGTTCAAAACTTGCTATCTTGAGAGTTATTCACTTGCTCAGATGGTTGCTTTTATTCTTTAAACCACTGGTTATGAAAGATCAGAGACTGAGATCTTTAACCTCTACAGTCAACAAGCCTAAACGCAAGGCTCACGATCTTTTAAGTTATTTTGGCAAGGAATCAGAGAGCTGACTGCGATCTTTTAAAGTGTATTTTGGTGGGCGTGAGATCAGAATAATAGGACTGCGGTCTTTTAAGCCATCTAAAGGAGAGATCAAAACGGCAGCGCCTCGATCTTTTTTATTTACTTAAGGAGAGATCAGCACGATGGCACCAAGATCTTTTTTAGTTGATTTCAGGAAAGATCAGAACGATATAGCCGCGATCTTTGTTAATTACTTAAGAAAAGATCAGAACGATTAAGCCTCGATCTTTTTTAGTTGCTTGAGGAGAGATCAGCACGATAAAGCCGCGATCTTTTTAGTTACTTGAAGAAAGATCAGAACGATTGAGCCACGATCTTTTTAGTTACTTAAGAAGAGATCATAACAATGGGCTTCGATCTTTTGGGTTTCTTGGGGAGATATCAGAGCGATGGAGCTGCGATCTTTTAAGTTGTTTTGGGAATGTGATTTGAAATTTAGTCTGAGATGATAGTTAAGATCGTACGGTAGTTAGAGGAGGTATTTAGTGGCAGAAAGTGTGGTTCTGCCACTGAAAGTGAGTTGTGTTTACTATTTGTTTGTGGTTAAAAGTCGAGGTTCCACTTCTTTGTGAGCCGATAGATAGTTCCGTCTGCTTGCATATCCTTTAGAGCTTTATTGATGACATCCTTGTACTCAAAGTGCTTGGATAAGTAAAAGACGAACTGACCACTTTGTACATCAAAGATTGACTCAGATCTTTGTATAAGCATGTGAGAACGCTTTCAGAGAAAGTGCATAACTATAAGTTAGTCTCTGAAGCATGAAATCTTATCTTGTATGTTAGTTTAATTCAGGTTGCACCATCATGGTGACTTCTTATGATCTTTAATGTATTTTAGTGATCCACATCCAACTATCGTTAGCTTTTGTAACAAAGTTTCATTTTTTTGTAAGTCACTATCGCATGAAGTACCAGATAATGATTTGAAAACCAGTGCTAACGTTGTGCACTTTGACATTAGCACAATCGTTCTTGTAGATCTTCAAATTTCAGGCAATCATATTGTCAAAAGGGCACATATTACGTTTATCTAACATAGCATGCGCACAGCGGCGTCTGTCTTTACGTCAGTAGTAGGCAATCGGTGGTTATGCATTTTTTTGCTTTTGTTTCAGCTCATTTCACTTAACTACTAAGATCTAAATACCCACTAGATAAGTTGCTGCACAACTTCTCTACTCTGCCAATATCACCTTTATATTGATGTTAAAACGCTAAAAGAATATGGATGCGACAAACTAAACGTGCATAGAAAAGGGATTTGGCATACAATAGCGGTGACGTTTTTATGTTAGCTAACGCTAACAGTAGCTAGTGTTCTGAGTATTAAGCGCTTGCGTGATGTTCTATGAGTCACATGTTGCTTGGTATAAGGTAGCTAGCAATAACTAAATAGACACCTTTTAATGGAAGTTGAGATGATTAACCTGAAGAGCCCAAGTGAAATCGAACTGATGCGCGTTGCTGGCAAGTTAGCTGCCGATGTGCTGATTATGATTGAGCCTTATATTAAAGAAGGTGTGACTACTGGTGAGCTCGATGACATCTGCATGGACTATATTACTAATGAGCAGAAAGCCATCTCAGCATGCTTAGGCTACCACGGCTATCCAAAATGCACCTGTATCTCCGTAAATGAAGTTGTATGCCATGGTATCCCTGGCCACTACAAGCTAAAGCAAGGCGATATTGTGAACATCGATGTTACCGTTATTAAAGACAAGTATTATGGTGACACCTCAAAGATGTTCATCGTGGGCGGCAAAACAACTCCGCTTAACCATCGTTTAGTTGAGACCACCCAAAAGTGTTTGTATGAAGCGCTAAAGACTGTTCACCATGGCTCTAATCTTATGGACATTGGTGATGTCATTCAGAAGATCGCTGATAAAGAGAGCTTCTCGATTGTGCGTGACTACTGCGGCCATGGCATTGGCAATACCTTCCATGACGAGCCAAGCGTAGTTCACTATCGCAACAAAAACTCTGTCATCTTAGCTGCAGGCATGACCTTTACTATCGAGCCTATGATTAATGCCGGCACCTGGAAGTGCAAGGTTAACAAGAAGGATGGTTGGACTGTTACCACAGCAGATAAGTCTCCCTCAGCTCAGTTTGAGCACACTATCTTAGTTACTGAAGATGGCTGCGAGATCTTCACCATCCGTCCCGAGGAAGAAGAGGCAGGTATCATCTCTCGTATCATGCACAACCGCAAATAGTTACTAAGAACAACGCGATTGTTGTTCCTTTATATTACAAAGCCCGTGTTCTTTTTTAAGATCACGGGCTTTGTCATTTTGGGCGAATGTAGTTTCCCAACTTTTGATGCACTGCTTGCATTTACCGCTTATAAATTTGTGTTTGCTGCAAGTGAGATGATTGTTAGTTAAGTAAAAATCGATTACGGCTGATAGATAACAGCTTAGCTGTATCCCTTTGGTGTGTATATCTGCTATTGGTTCTTAGATTGGCAATTTTTGATTTTGCTACCGGTACTTTTCGTTAGTCAGTAGGTACTTATAGTTTTGCATCAAATGGCTAGGAGGCCAATGAGCAAGAGGATTTTAGTAAACTTCATTGTGATTCGGTTGGTACTTTTGGGTTTAGTGGGCTAGCTACCGTTGACGCATAAATGGCGTATTTATGGGGTTTATGATTTTTTAGGTGGGACAAACATTAAAAATCACTGGTACTTTTAGCAAGAGAAATGGTTATTCAGTACTTACTTGTCTTTTTTTGTCATTTTCTGGCTTTACAAAGGTAAAAAGCTGTTTATTTTTCATCCCAATATGGTGCAAAATTTGTTAACCCCCTGCACAAAGCGCATATTTATCTGATTTATACGTATTTTATGCACACAAGTATCTTCTCTTGATAAAAGTTGCACATGACTTAGATCACAAATAGCCATTTATACGCACTTGTACGGCAAACAAATCCCTTATTTATCGTCTTTATTCGTAGTGACATCGAGGCACTTTGTGCAACTTGGCATATCAACTGATGCTAAGAATCAACTGACAACTTTTAATCAACTAGTAATCTGCCTTGTGCGTTGAAGATCACAAACCTATCTTTAACAGCCCCTTAACTACCTAAGATGCAAATTAGCTAATCTAGCCCCAAATATCTGGCATTAGCGGCATAAATAGCGTCTTTTTCAATTTGTTGTAGATCCCACTTTCAATGCAAAACATTATCAAAAACATCTCAAATAGACGCCGCTAAGAAATTGAATTGAGTGGGATAGCCGTCACATTTCTTATTCCAATGCTATGCAATGTTGCAACAAACGAATTAATTCCCGCTCGAGGTTTCCATCTAATGTATCCGACAGTTTTTGCAATAGCACTAAATCACAAGAGCCAGACTGAACACTGGCACGACACATTTCTGGAGGCTCCTTACAAAGCTCTGCCTAAAAAAGCCGTTTGGTTTATCAAGCCACGCAACACTTATAACACCGATGGTCAGATCACTTTAGATCAGGGCGAGCAGTATTTCTCAGGCGGAACCATCGCAATTGTCATTGGCAAGACCGCTACCCGTATTAATGCATCTGATGCAGCTCAATACATTAAGGGCTTTGCACTTGCCAACGAAATCTCTTTAGCAGAGAGCTCTTTCTACCGTCCAGCTGTTAAGGCCAAGTGCCGTGACAAGTCTTGCCCTGTTGGTTCAATGGCCACCAATGTTGATGCTGATAACGTGACCATCGAAACCTACATTAATGGTGAGCTAAAGGACAGTTACTCAACTGCTGACTATGTACGTAATGCTGGTCAGATTTTAGAAGCTCTGACTGACTTTGCGACCTTACAAGAAGGTGACATGGTTCTTATGGGCACTCCTCAAACTCGTGTAGCCATTCAAGCAGGCGACACAGTAGAGATCAAAGCAAGCGGCTTTGAAACCTTAGTAACTAAGGTCAACTAATTAGGAGAGCACAATGAGAAAGGCCAAGATTGCATACCAAGGACGCGAGTTTGTAGGTTATATCGATAACGACGATGTGCTCACTGATGAGAGCACTGGTCAGAAGATTTCACTTAATGATGACGGCGTAAAGTTCCTGCCTCCATGTGAAGGCACCATGTTCGCTTTAGGTCTGAACTACGCTGACCACGCTGCTGAACTCGAGTTCAAAGCCCCAGAAGAACCATTAGTGTTCTTAAAGGCACGTAATACCTTAACTGGTCACAAGAGCGTTACCGTACGCCCTGACAACGTTGATTACATGCACTACGAGTGCGAGCTTGTCGTAGTTATTGGCAAGTCTGGTAAGAACATCAAAGAGTCAGAGGCCATGGACTACGTTGCTGGTTACACCGTTTGCAACGACTACGCAATCCGTGACTATCTTGAGAACTACTACCGACCAAACCTAAAGGTAAAGTGCCGCGATACCTGCACTCCAATAGGCCCTTGGATTGTGGATCGCGATGACATCAAGGATCCACACAACCTTACAATCAGAACTTTTGTTAATGGTGAGTTGCGCCAAGAAGGCACTACCAAAGACATCATCTTCTCAATTCCGTTTTTGATCTCTTATCTGTCTGAGTTTATGACTCTCAATGAGGGCGACATGATCGCTACAGGCACTCCAAAGGGTCTGTCAGATGTTAAACACGGCGATCTAGTTGAGGTTGAAGTCGAGGGCGTGGGAAGACTCGCCAACACCATCATTACCCAAAAACAATACGAGGAGAGCCTTGCATAATGATGAAGGTAAATCATTGGATCAACGGTGAGAACGTTGCATCAAACGAGTACTTTGAGGACTTAAATCCAGCCACTGGTGAGGTTATCGCTGAGGTAGCATCAGGTGGTGCTAAGGAAGTTGATGCTGCAGTAGCTGCTGCAAAAGAGGCTTTCCCTAAGTGGGCTGCCACCCCAATGAAAGAGCGCGCTCGCATTATGCGTCGCCTCGGTGAACTCATCGATCAGAACGTTTCAAAGATCGCCGAGCTTGAGACCATGGATACTGGTCTGCCAATCCATCAGACCAAGAACGTACTCATTCCACGTGCATCCCACAACTTCGAGTTCTTCGCTGAAGTTTGTCAGCAGATGAACGGTCGTACCTATCCTGTTGATAACAAGATGATGAACTACACCTTACTGCAGCCAGTTGGTGTATGTGCATTAGTATCACCTTGGAACGTACCATTCATGACCGGCACCTGGAAGACTGCTCCTTGCCTTGCATTAGGTAACACTGCAGTTTTAAAGATGTCTGAGTTATCTCCATTAACTGCTGACTTCTTAGGTCAGCTCGTAAATGAGGCTGGTGTTCCTAAGGGTGTATTCAACATCGTTCAGGGTTACGGTGCTACTGCCGGTGACGCTTTAGTACGTCACAAGGATGTACGCGCAGTTTCATTCACTGGTGGTACCAAGACTGGTCGCGCCATTATGCAGAATGCCGGCATTAAGAAGTACTCCATGGAGCTTGGTGGCAAGTCTCCTGTACTCATCTTTGATGATACTGACATCGATCGCGCAATGGATGCTGCTTTATTCACCATCTTCTCAATCAATGGTGAGCGCTGCACCGCTGGCTCTCGTATCTTCATTCAAGAGAGCATTTACGATGAGTTTGTAGCAAAGTTTGCTGAGCGTGCTAAGCGCTTAATCGTTGGCGATCCTACCGACTTTAACACTCAGGTTGGTTGCATGATCTCCAAGCAGCACTATGACAAGGTTACCGGCTACATCAAGATCGGTATGGAAGAGGGTGCAACCTTAATGGCTGGTGGTTTAGATCGTCCTGATCTCCCAGAGCACCTCAAGAACGGTAACTTCATCCGTCCAACCGTATTTGCCAACGTCAACAACAAGATGCGTATCGCCCAAGAAGAAATCTTCGGCCCTGTTGTTTGCTTAATTCCATTTAAGGACGAGGCAGAAGGCCTGGCTATGGCTAACGACGTTGAGTACGGTCTGGCTTCATACGTATGGACTCAGGACATCTCCAAGATCTTACGTCTGTCCTCATCAATTGAGGCAGGTATGGTCTTCGTCAATACTCAGAACGTACGTGACCTCCGTCAGCCATTTGGTGGCGTTAAGGCCTCTGGTGTTGGCCGTGAGGGCGGTGAGTACTCCTTTGAGGTATTTGCTGAAGTTAAGAACGTATGTATCTCCTTTGGCGATCACCCAATCCCACGTTGGGGCGTTTAGTTAAACCAAAGGTTTAACTCCCAAAGCACAATAAAGCCTAGGTAGAGGCGCTAACAAGCCAGTTCGGCACGATGCTAAAGCAAGTACCCTCAATGGCAAGGTGCTAAGCAAGTGGCCTCAATGGCAAGGCGCTAAGCAAGTAGCCTCAATGGCACATGGAGAAAGCAAACAGACTTAAAAGCACTCACAGAGATCACCACAAACATCTTAAACTTGTTGATCTCCGTGCTTTTAAGTCTTTGTTACACAAGGTGTTGTTTTTGAAACTTAACGCCTAATTTAAGTTGCACTACCTAGGTTTTAGCAAAAAGTTACTTTAAAAACTCTCTGATCTCCCATCAGAAAGTTTCTTATAGATGCTCTTACTAGTCGCACTTTTTACTGCTAGCTAATAGAGCTCAGTTAATAGATTTCTTGCACTCAGACACTACGTTGTTATGAGGGCATCACAAGGACTTGTTCACAATGGGAAAGCTTGTATTCGCTTGTAAGGCAACTCACGTTCCTTCTTTATATCTGTCTGAATTACCAGGCAAGCATCACGGCTGCCGTCAAGCAGCAATCGACGGCTTGCACGAAATTGCTCGCCGTATGATGGATCGTGGCGTTGATACTGTAGTTGTCTTTGATACTCACTGGCTGGTTAACTCTGCTTACCACATCAACTGTGGCAGCCACTTTAAGGGTACCTACACCTCCAACGAATTACCTCACTTCATCCATGACATGCCATTTGAGCACACTGGCAACCCTGTTTTAGGTCAGTTAATCGCTGAAGAGGCACGTAAGCTCGGTGTTCGCGCCATGGGCCATGAAATAGACTCCCTTGAGCTTGAATACGCTACCTTAGTGCCAATGCGTTACATGGGTCAGGTTGAAGGCTGCAACTTTAAGGTTGTTTCAATCGCAGCATTCTTAACCTCTCACCTGCACAGCGATTCTCGCAAGATGGGTGAAGCACTGTTAACTGCTATTGAGCGTTATGACGGCAACGTTGGTGTAATCGCATCAGGCTCTTTATCCCATTACTTTATTCCAGATCACCGTGCTGAAGAGGGCTTAAATGCTTTCACCAACGAGTTCAATCGTCAGGTTGATGAGCATGTTATGAAGCTCTGGACCGAGGGTCGTTTTGAAGAGTTCTGCAAGATGCTTCCTGAGTATGCAGTAGCTTGCCAGGGTGAAGGCGCAATGCATGACACCGTAATGCTCTTAGGCCTGTTAGGCTGGGATCAGTACAAAGAGAAGGTTGATGTTATCTGCCCTCTGTTCCCATCATCAGGTACTGGTCAGGTGATCTGTGAGTTCCCAATTCCTGAGTCAATCAAACAG
The DNA here is from genome assembly GCF_902485895.1 of uncultured Anaerobiospirillum sp. Lineage (NCBI taxonomy): Bacteria > Pseudomonadati > Pseudomonadota > Gammaproteobacteria > Aeromonadales > Succinivibrionaceae > Anaerobiospirillum > uncultured Anaerobiospirillum sp. The sequence goes on from NZ_CABTML010000007.1 coordinate 26,303, forward strand.
CGTCAAAGCGCTTAAGAGGAAACTATGCCGCATTTTATTGCCGAGTGCACTGCCAACATCAAACAAGAAGCAAAGCTCGATGAGCTCTTTGCAAAGGTCAATGACTGCTTAGCCTCAACTGGTGTTTTCCCATTAGGTGGTATTCGTTCACGCGCAATTTTCCTGGACACCTATCGCATGGCAGATGGCGCACACGATTATGCCTTCGTGCACATGACTTTAAAAATCGGTTCAGGACGTGATCTTGAAACACGTAAGGCCGCAGGCGAAAAACTTTTTGCAGTAATTACTGATCATTTTGCAGAACTGCAATCAAAGCGTCTGCTTGCTCTCTCCTTTGAAATGCAAGAGCTCGATCCTGTGCTCAATTTCAAGAAGAACAACGTACACGCATTCCTTAAAACACAGCAACCATCGTAGTAGTCGGATATCAAGCTGTAGCGACACACAGTTTTTTATAAGTCTACGACGCGCCAGATACACACGCACTAATCTGGCGCGTGTTTAACTAACGCACGACGTAAGCATGATGCTGCACAGGCACTGCACAGGCATCCACTGCTAGGCAAATGATGGTTTAAAATTATCAGAGCTAATAGCAGAAAGTTTCCAAAATCCAAGCAGAGCAATAGAGCGTGAGCAAGACTCAAGTTTAAGAACACTGCTTGGTATCTTAGTGAACTAGAACCTAAGTTTTAGGCATGGTTCATAAGTTTTAAACGTTTGATTGTTAGGTAAACATTGCACAGACAAGGAGTCTATATGCCCAAAGCTTTTAATGGAGAACCCGGGAAGTTCTTTATCCCACTGCTAGGATCTCTCGTGGCATTTGGACCAATGTCCATTGACATGTACTTACCTGCGCTCCCAACCATTACGCAAGATTTAGGAGCCACTCAAGCGCAGATTCAGCATTCTCTCTCTGCATTCTTCTCTGGCTTCTGCCTGTCCATGCTCATCTACGGTCCACTTTCAGATGTAATTGGCAGACGCAAGCTGTTGATTGTAGGACTGATGATCTTCGTTATTTCATCAGTTTTCTTAGCTTTTGCTCCTAACGCTGAGCTGTTCATTTTCCTCCGCTTTACCCAGGCGTTCGGATCTGCAGCAGCCATTGTTATGGCACGAGCGATCGCCAGAGACGCGTATCACCCATCGACGTTGCCAAAAGTAATGTCGCTCATGACCTTAGTCACGATGATAGCGCCTCTACTTGCACCAGTGTTAGGTGGCTATCTACTGTATTTCTTTGGCTGGCGCTCCATTTTCTATGCGCTCTCGATTATAGGATTCATAGCTTTTACCATCATCATCTTCGTTCTTCCTGAGACTGTAAAAGAGCAAGATGGTAATGCATCGATCTTCAAGACGTCGATTAAGAATTACGCAACCTTGCTAACCTCCCCAGATGCCATGGGCATCATTGGTGTGTTTGCTTTCTCATTCGGCGCGATGTTCGCGTTTATCGCGGGCTCCCCGTTCGTTTACATTGAGTACTTTGGTATCCCAGATCACTACTACGGATTCTTATTTTTGCTCAATGTCGTCGGCATGATTGTGATGCTCCTTATCAACATGCGATTAATCAATCGCTTTAGTTTAAGGCAGATCATATTTTTCCAAACTACATTCCAGCTAGTAGCTGGAGCAGCATTGTTCATCTTGAATGAAACTAATGTCTACATCGTGGTTACTTGCGTAGTGCTGTTTATTTCGATGACCAATGCATTAGGCGCTAACTCCTTATCATTGTTGCTTGAACAACGCGGCAACATGGCTGGCAGTGCATCAGCACTGGCGATCTCGTCTCAATTTGCTGCTGGATGTTTATCGTCATATTTGGTTTCAGTATTCCAAGATGACAGCCCTTGGGCCATGACGCTCATGATGCTCATCTTCGCATCCCTGTCCTTTGGTCATCAATTCATGATTAAAAAGACCAAGACTAACGAAGAGGCATCAAGTTAACGCTGGTACACAAAGTTATCTTTGTTGGTCTGATTTAACGCAGGTACACAAAGTTATCTTTGTTGGTCTGATTTAACGCAGGTACACAAAGTTATCTTTGTTGGTCTGATTTGACGCAGGTACACAAAGTTATCTTTGTTGGTCTGATTTGACGCAGGTACACACAGTTAACGCGACACAAAGATTTAAAGACCGATGAGCCTAATAAGCTCAATCGTTACATGTAAAAGATTAATTAGCTTGTTTCTTAGCTGTAGTAAGTAAGCTCCCTTGAGGATTGATATCAAAATGGAAAAACTGTTAAAGAACCCTGCTTTACTGCAAAAGCAAGGCTTTATCAATGGTCAGTTTGTGGACTCATCTTCTAAAGCAGTTTTTGCTGTAACCGACCCTTCTAGCGGCAACGTTGTAGCTGAAGTTGCAGACATGACTGTTGAAGATACCTACAAAGCTATTGCCGATGCGCAAGTTGCATTTGAGTCCTGGAAGACCACCACAGCTAAGAGCCGTGCCCAGATCTTAAGAAAGTGGTTTGAGCTCATTAACGAGAACATCGACGATCTGGCAACCATATTATCTGTTGAACAAGGTAAGGGTCATACTGAGGCTAAAGGCGAGATCGCTTATGGTAATTCATTCATTGAATGGTTTGCTGAAGAAGGCAAGCGCATCAATGGCATTACCATGCAGTCTCCGCTTAGCACTACCCGTATGAGCTCCATTAAGCAGCCAATCGGTGTAGTTGCTGCTATTACTCCATGGAACTTTCCTAATGCCATGATTACCCGCAAGGTGGCCCCAGCATTAGCAGCTGGTTGCACCATCGTGCTTAAGCCTGCTGATGAAACCCCATTATCTGCACTAGCTTTAGCATATTTAGGTAAGCAAGCTGGTATTCCTGACGGTGTCTTTAGCGTCATTCCATCTAAAGATGCAGTTGGCACTGGCAAGGCCATGTGCGAAAGCCCAATTGTTAAGAAACTTACCTTCACTGGCTCCACTCGTGTTGGCAAGATCTTAATGCAGCAATGTGCTGACACGGTTAAGAAGCTCTCCTTAGAACTCGGTGGTAATGCTCCATTTATCGTCTTTGATGATGCTGATTTAGACGATGCAATTGATGGCTTAATGATCGCTAAGTACCGTAACGCTGGTCAGACTTGCGTATGCGCTAACCGTATCTTCGTACAAGAGGGTGTATATGACGCTTTTGCCAAGAAACTATCTGAACGTGTAGCTACCTTAAAGATCGGCGCATGGAACGAGCCAGGCGTACAGATTGGCCCGCTCATTAACGCCAATGCTCTGTCTAAGGTTGAAGATCACGTAAGCAATGCTAAAGACAACGGTGGTTGTGTTTTAACTGGTGGTAAGGGCCATGAAAAGGGTGCTCTTTTCTATGAGCCAACCGTAATCACCGGCGTCACCAAGGACATGAAGGTCTTCTCAGAGGAAACCTTTGGCCCATTAGCCCCACTGTTCAAGTTTAAAGATGAAAAAGAAGCCATTGCTCTGGCAAATGACACCGAGTTTGGCTTAGCTGCTTACTTCTACAGCCGCGATATCGGTCGTATCGTACGCGTATCTGAGGCTTTAGAGAGCGGCATGGTTGGTGTAAACACCGGCCTTATCTCAAATGAGGTCGCACCTTTTGGCGGTATTAAGCAGTCTGGTTTAGGCCGTGAAGGTTCAGCTTATGGTATCGAAGAGTACTTAGAGATTAAGTACATATGCTTAGGTGCCATTGATAAGTAGGAGATTGTAATGCTTGACACTTCTGTCATTAATCAAATAGCCCGAGATCTGAACCAGGCCGAAAAGACCCGTGTCCAGATTCGCCAGATTTCAGCTCAGTACCCAGAGATCACCATTGAAGATGCTTATAGCATCCAGCGTGAATGGGTGCGTATCAAGACCGAAGAAGAAGGTCGCAAGATCATCGGCCACAAGATCGGTCTTACTTCTAAGGCAATGCAGCGCAGCTCCAACATTACTGAACCAGATTATGGTGCTCTGCTTTGCGACATGCTCTTTCACGATGGCGATACCATTCCAACTGATCGCTTCATCGTACCTCGCATCGAGGTAGAGCTGGCCTTTATTTTAGGCAAAGACTTAGAAGGCCCAAATTGCTCAATTTACGACGTTTACCGCGCCACTGAGTTTGTTCAGCCAGCTTTAGAGTTAATCGATGCTCGTTGTCCAAACACTGATCCAGAGACTGGTCGTACTCGTAAGGTATTCGACACCATCTCTGATAACGCTGCCAATGCCGGCGTAATCACAGGCGGTCGTTTAATTCGTCCAGAGGACTTAGACCTACGTTGGGTAAGTGCTCTGCTATATCGTAACGGTTCTATTGAAGAGTCAGGTGTTGCAGCAGCGGTTTTAAACCACCCTGCAACAGGTGTAGCTTGGCTTGCTAACAAACTTCACCCATATGGTGAGAAGTTAAAGGCTGGCGAGATCATTTTATCTGGCTCCTTCACTATCCCTATCCCTGCTAAGAAAGGCGATACCTTCTTCGTTGATTACGGCAACATGGGTACTGTTAAGTGCTACTTCGGCTAAGCCTCAGCACAAGCTAAAAGCAAAAGCTTAAAGCACAAAGCAAAAGCTTTAAGCGCTAGGCAAATGCAAAAGCATGAGGCACAAGCTCTCACTGCTTAGAGCAAAAGCTTAACGCACAAAGCAACAGCGCACACTGCTTGCAGCTCTAGCTTGAGGCTTGATTGAAACTTAGCTTAAGAGCAACAAGGCTGATGCATTTATCCGCAGCATTGGCCTTGGCTTAAAAGATCACATGGGCCCTAAGATACGAAGAGGCACACCAAGGCATTTGAATCAAAGTCAAATGCTCTAAGAGTGCTTTAGATGCGTCATATGAGCCAATGGGACGCATCAAAGTAGCAAAGGCAACTTTGCTATTGATTGAACAGACGCAAACTTAAGTTTGCATAGTACTCCACACCACAAGCGTTGCGGGTAGCAAAGACCGGCTTTGAGAGCTTTTAAACAAGATTAGTTGCAAAGCATCCTGCTAACCTTCCGCCCACTTTTCGGTGAAAACATGGAACTTTTCAAAAACACTTTTAAACACAACTTACAGCAGGGAAAGCTGCAGTTAGGCATGTGGCTAGGTTTAGCTAATTCCTATACTGCTGAGCTGCTTGCATGTACTGGCTATGACTTCCTGCTTATCGACGGCGAACATGCTCCTAATGATGTGCGTTCAGTTCTGCCGCAGTTACAGGCCATAGCACCATACAGCAGTGCTCCTGTGGTAAGACCAAATTACAACGATCCTGTACTTCTCAAGATGTACTTAGATATCGGTGCTCAGTCTTTCCTGATTCCGATGATTCAAAACAAAGAGCAAGCCATTGCTGCAGTAAGAGCCACTCGCTATCCACCTGATGGTATCCGTGGCGTAGGTTCAGCCCTAGCACGTGCCTCACGTTGGAATAACGTAGAGGGTTACTTACATAAAGCTAATGAAGAGATCTGCGTTTTAGTACAAGTTGAGACCAAAGAGGCTGTCGACAATCTAGATGAAATCTTATCAGTAGAAGGCGTAGACGGTGTTTTCATCGGACCTGCAGATCTCTCTGCTGACATGGGTTACATGGGTAATCCAAACCACGAACAAGTGGTTAAGACCATCGAAGAATGCGTCAAAAAGATTAAAAACGCAGGCAAGGCTCCAGGCATCTTAATGGCCAACGAGCAAATGGCTAAGCACTATATCGAACTTGGCGCTCTATTCGTAGCTGTTGGTGTTGATACCACTTTGTTATCAACAGCAGCCAAATCACTACTCTCTAAGTACAAGGATATTGAGCTTAAGACCGATAAAAACTCGGTTTACTAAGCAATACCATTAAATAGCAAATCGTAGCTAATACTTTCACATATAGAACAAGCTAAGCACATGGCAGCTAACACTGATATGTGCCTTACTCTTAAGTATCCCTCACTTTGCAATCTTGATATTTAAGAGCAGTACTCAAGCGCCATCTTTGCAGGCACTTAAGTTTAGCTTGTTGCTAAGAGGTTATCTTTGCTCGCCTTCTTAGCTAAGTTCACTTGTGAAAAGACCGTTCCTTTTAGTTTCTATCATCTGATGTCTGATGTTTGCTCCATCAGGCAACAGGAGAGATCTGCACTTTAAAAAAGTGATCTTCTTGGATTGTCTCGATCACTAAATGGCATTTATAAGCCATTGGGCAACGGTTTAAGCAGCAACTGGAACGACTGTGTTAGTACTTGGTTATTGAGATGCAAGTGCAACATTGAAAAGGCCCTACTAACAATGAGTTTAACAAAAGAAAATCCAGCTCAACAACATGAGCAATATAACGACGAGCAGAAGGCGGTTATCAAGAAGCTCTTTACCAGACTTATCTTGTTCTTATTCATCCTCTTCGTGTTCTCATTCTTAGACCGTATTAACATTGGCTTTGCGGCCTTAACCATGGGTGAAGACATTGGTATCGATGCAACTGCATTCGGTATGGCAATGACACTCTTCTATGTGACCTACCTTATCGGTGGTATCCCATCTAACGTTATTCTGTCCATCATGGGTGCAAGAAAATGGATTGCAATCATCATGGTGGCGTGGGGTTTTGCCTCTACAGCAACTATGTTTGCTCAAGGTCCAACCTCTCTGTACATCATTCGTATGATTGTGGGTATTACCGAAGCAGGCTTCTTACCTGGTATTCTTTTATACTTAACCTACTGGTTCCCATCATTCTTCCGCGCACGTGCTAATGCACTGTTCATTATCGCTATGCCATTTACTGCAGCTATTGGTTCTGCTGTCTCTGGCTTCTTACTGCAGATGGATGGTATCTGGGGATTAGCTGGTTGGCAGTGGCTCTTCTTCCTTGAAGGCTTCCCAGCTGTGATCTTAGGTGTCTTTGTATGGTACTACCTGTGCGATTCTCCAGATAAGGCTCAGTGGCTTAACGATCGCGAAAAGGAAGTGTTAAAGGACATGATCGAAAAAGATCGTCTGTCCTTAGTTCAGCCAGAAGGTCCAAAGTCTCACACTGCACTGCAGCATGAGAGCCGTTGGAAAGGTATCTTCACCGCTCCAGTTATTTTATACACTATTGCTTACTTCTGTCTGTGTAACTCTCTGTCAGCATCCAACGTTTGGGCTCCAATGATCATTAAGAACGTTGCTGGCGCAGACACCTCTAACACTATCATTGGTATACTGGCTGGTATTCCTCACCTTGCCACTATCTTGCTGATGTTAGTCTGGTCACGTAGTTCAGATAGTATGCAAGAGCGTAAATGGCATACATTCATCCCATATCTCATTGCGATGTCTGGATGGTTAATGTGTGCGGTGATGAATGACCCAACGTACCAATACGTCGGTATTATCATCGCAACTGCAGGCTCATTCACAGCGATGGTGCTCTTCTGGACTACCCCAGATCAGAACATCTCTGACAACGCCCGCGCAGTAGCAATTGCTATCATTAACTCTGTAGGTAATATTGGCTCTGGTATCGGCCCTCTTATCATCGGTATTCTCTTTGATAAGACTGGCACCTTCGAGTCAGGACTCATCTACATCTCAGCCTTGCTAATCATTGGTTCTATACTGATCTTATTCATCCCAATGACCCGCTCACGCCCACGTGCTACCCCATAGTAGCGACGTTTAGATAAGTACATGCCTAACGCATAATTTGGTAGGAGCAACAACTATGTAGCTCCTGCCAAATAAAAAGCAAGCGCCTTAAAATCATTGATGTTTATACAGCGCTTGCTAAAACGCGAGGAAGTACAGAGCAATTCCTTTCACCAAATAAGACTGTACTTAATACTACTCTAAACTGCCCTGTGCAGTTACTTATGCCAAGGTCTAAGCCTTGGCATAAGCTCATCACCAAATCAAAGATCTCCACCTCACCTCCTAATCGTAACGATCTGAATCTGTTAATTGCTCACGCTCCTCTTCTACACAAGCTCACATTAATACGAGCCGTCTAAAAAAGTTTAGAGCACAGCCTGATTGCCAGATACCAAAGATCACAAGCCACTACTTAGCAATTGAGTCTTAATGAAGATAGTTACATCAAGTAGCTGCTAATGTAAGCAAACATGCCACTCTTTGTGCTTTATAAAACAGTCGTACTTCACCTAAAAAGTGCAAAGAAGTAAAAGAGCAGTCATAACCTGATTAAGCTCGCATTTAGAGCATCTCAAACGGCTAAATTCCACGCAAATTTGTCGGCCTATATGCCTGCTTGATCACAAAAGCGTAAAGCAAATAGGCTATTGATAAATTTTCACCTCAAACCACTTAAATAAGGCTCTATGCTTATGTCTCACTAGCAAACATAAGGCATTTTGCTTGTTTATGGCAGCTCATTGAGCAATAGATAAGTACTCTTGCTATGTTTGTCTCATGCAAAGCTTAAATAACTTAGTTAGCTCTAATTTCTTAACAGCTAAGAAAGTTTGCCAAGAGAACTGCGACGAGCTTTGTAATAAAGCTTTAGCATCTGCTGCTCATGTAACTAGTTGCATGCTTATATGAATTGAGAGCAGTGATTAATAACGATTGATAACAAGAATAAGCCGTATCAAAAGGATGGAATCATGCGTAATATTGATGTTGCCAAGGACAAATTAACCGTCGGCACACTTGATGATATTAGCTATCAGACTTTCTCCCATATGGCTTCGTTCTACGGCCGCTTTATGGAGCCGCATCGTCATGAGGGCTACTATCAGCTCCACTATATCGATCATGGCTATATCAATCTCAACCTTGATGCGACCTTGAACTTAACTCCTAAAGTTCCTCTCATCATTCTTACACCGCCTTCATGCCCGCACGCCTTCTTCTCTACTAATGTAACTACTGGTCATGTGCTTACTGTTCGTGAAGGCATTCTCAACCCAATGATTGAGAATCTGTGTACCACTAACCCGCACTTAGTTAATCTCAAGGCCATGTGTCTGTCTTTTCCTGAAGGCGGTGAGGTCAATCAAAACCTCGACCATTTCTTCGATATCATCAAGACAGCTGCAGATAAGTCTAAAAAGTGCCAAGACATTGTACTTGCTCATGTAGTTCAGGCTATGTTTGCCTATATCTTTACTCATGACTCTTTTAAAGATGAGTTCACTGGCAATGGTTCTACCTGTGGTGATCTTTCATTATTCCAACAGTACGTACGCTTAATTGAGACTAACTACGCTAAGCAACTTACCGTATCAGACTATGCCAAGCTCATGGCCGTAACTGAGTCACGCCTTAAAGAAGTATGTCGTCGCTTCTCTTCAATTTCACCAAAGCGCATGATCTTTGAGCGTGTCTCTTTAGAGGCAAAACGTCGCTTAGTATATTCTGATACCCCAGTAACTAAGATCGCAGCAGAGCTGGGCTTTGATGACCCATCATACTTTGCTCGCTTCTTTGTTCGTTGCGTTGGCCAATCTCCAACTCAGTGGCGTAAACGCTCTCACAACATCCAACAGATGTATAGCGATATCTCCACGATAAATGATCCTGCTTTATCTGGCGAGCTAATCCCTGCCCCAGAAGGTCTTGCTCAGATCGCCACCCCTGCTCCCAAGCAAAAGACTCGCAAACCAAGATCAAGCAATACCAAGGCAGCTAAAAACGCCGCAGAAGATCCTGCCTAAAAACTCATAACATCCCCATCAAATAGAGCGCCATTGGAAAATAACTGCGCTCTATTTGCCTATCATCAGTGACATCCACACGACCAAGCGACACTTGATCCCACAAAGCCTCATTCTATATCTCGATTTCAATTGAGCACTTTGCAAAGTCGCTGCACTTGCCCTCCTTTAACAACCTATCTTTTTATGCTCAGCTTCTGAAAGAGAGCCTAGCTAAGCAATTAGTTGTAGCCATGATCTTGTATGCAATTACTGCAGCTGCGGTCGTCATCTACTAATAGTTTGGACGCTCTGTTAATTACAGTTAATTACTGATAATCACTGATAATTACTCCTGCCAAAAGTATCCACCCAGTGGCTAAGGACTTTTTTAGCATGTAAGATGATGCCGTCTGAAGTGCGGTTAATTGGCTTAAATATGTACTTTATCAGCAGATAGGAGCGCTTTTCTTAGCTTTAGGTGGTTCATTCAATTTCAACTTGAGATTTCTTGCGCTGTAAAGTGTAAAAAAGTGAATCCAGGCAAATTAGATGCGATAGAACTGGTACTTTTAGTCAAATTTGTACTTGCGGATAGTTGTAGATCACACTTTTTATTGAGGTGATAGTCAGAATAGTTGATGGAGTTTTTCAACAGGATGAAAAGTTGCGACAAGTTGCATGCCATGTTCAAAAATGGACATAACAAGTGATAAGAAATTATCGTCTTGTCATGTGGTTTTGTGACTTGGAATAAGCTTTTTTATGAGCTTTATGAGGGCCGATATTAGCTAACGAAAAGTACCGGTTGAAATGTCCATTTGTTAATTAAAAAGCCATGCCTCAGTTAATAGAATGACATCAACACGATAACCTTATTTCTAACGAGGCTCCATCTAATGGCTAAGTACGAAGATTTCCGCAAAGATACCAAGCGCCCTTTTAACAAAGAAGAACTGTTCGCATCTTTCAGAGATGGTCGTGAGATTTACGCTTACGGCAAGCGCGTAGACGACGTTACCACTCACCCAGCTTTCCGTAACTCCGCTGCTTCTATCGGCAAGATTTACGACGCCCTGCACGACCCAGCTCTCCATGACAAGCTCTGCTGGGAAACTGACACTGGTTCTGGTGGTTACACCCACAAGTTCTTCCGTTTTGCCCGCTCCTCACAAGAGTTAAAAGAGCAGCGCGATGCTATCGCTGAGTGGTCACGCTTATCCTATGGTTGGATGGGCCGTACCCCTGATTACAAGGCTGCATTCGGCAACGTATTAGGTGCATACCCTGAGTTCTACGGCCGTTTCGAGCAGAACGCACGTGACTGGTACAAGCGCATCCAAGAGAGCGTAATGTACTTCAACCACGCTATCGTTAACCCACCAATTGACCGTAACAAGCCAGTTAACGAGGTTAAGGATGTTTACATCAAGCTCGTCAAAGAGACTGATTCAGGCATCATTGTTTCCGGCGCTAAGGTAGTTGCTACCAACTCCGCCTTAACCCACTTCAACTTCATCGGCTTCGGTTCTGCCCAGGTTATGGGTGATGATCCTAACTTCGCTCTGATGTTCGTAGCTCCAATGGACGCAGAGGGTGTAAAGCTCATCTCACGTGCATCTTATGAGCTCGTAGCAGGTGTAACTGGTTCTCCATTTGACTACCCACTCTCATCACGTTTTGATGAGAACGACGCCATCTTAGTTCTTGATAACGTATTCATCCCATGGGAGAACGTGCTCATTTACAAGGACTTCGACCGTGCTCGTTCATGGACCATGGAAGGCGGTTTCGCTCGTCTGTTCCCATTCCAGGCTTGTACTCGTTTTGCAGTTAAGCTCGACTTCTTAGCTGGTCTTCTCCAGAAGTCCTTAGAGTGCACCGGTGTTGCAGACTTCCGTGGTGTACAGGCTGACTTAGGTGAAGTAGTTACCTGGCGTCACCTCTTCTGGGCCTTAACTGACGCAATGTGCGCTGAGGCTACTGAGTGGCGTGGTGGCTGCTGGATGCCAGACACTAAGTCCATCATGACTTACCGTGTAATGGCCCCAATGGCTTACTCCAAGATCAAGAACATCGTTGAGCGTAACTTAACCTCTGGTCTGGTTTACCTCCCATCATCTATCCGCGATATGGAGAACCCAGAGATCGAGAAGTACTTAGCTAAGTACGTACGTGGCTCTAACGGTATGGACTTCGAGGAGCGTATCAAGATCCTGAAGTTAATGTGGGATGCTATCGGTTCAGAGTTTGGCGGTCGTCATGAGCTCTATGAGATCAACTACACCGGCTCACAAGACGAAATCCGTATGCAGACTCTCCGTCAGGCTAAGGCCTCTGGCTGCATGAAGGAGATGACCGACCTCGTAGATCGTTGCTTAGCTGATTACGATCGCAAGGGCTGGACAACCCCAATCTACCACAACAACTGCGATCTCGTAAAAATCGGCGACCTCGTATAATTAGGGAAGAACTATGACTAACGACACCGAGAGCATGCGTCTTGAGTTTAGAAATGCAATGGCCAACCTGGCCGCTGCAGTAAACGTGGTCACCACCGATGGTGAAGCAGGTAAGTGCGGCATCACTGCAACTGCAGTAATGTCCATTACCGACACCCCTCCAACTGTATTAGTAGCTGTTAACAAGAAGTCTGAGATGAACTCAGCCTTCCAGGGCAATGGCAAGATGTGTATTAACGTCCTGTCTGACTCTCAAGAAGAAGTTGCAGCCCACTTTGCAGGCATGAAGGGCTCCACCATGGAAGAGCGTTTTGCCGACCCATCATGGGAAAGTGGCAAGCTTGGTCTGCCAGTTAACACCGGCGCGATCTCATCATTAGAAGGCGAGATCTGCAAGAGAGACGAGCTCGGTACCCACAATCTGTACTTTGTTGAGCTTAAGAACATCGTTGTCCGTGAAAAGGATGCTCTGATGTACTTTGCTCGCAAATTCAAGACTCTCTCTCGCGAGTAATTAGTCAAGATTGTCATCAAGAGTCAAGGATCGTCTTCAAGAGCCAAGGATCGCCATTAAGCGCTCAAACTCTTAGATGACGGACACCAACTATCAAGCAGTCGTTTTGCGGCTGCTTTGTTAGGTCTAGCATGAATACATGCAAATAGATCTAGTTTTAGATCAAGATTTGTTCTAACTATAAGATGCACTATGCCTAGATTGGCGACAGTTTTAATTTGCCATAGTTGCTGTTGCTCAGATGTGCATAGTGCACTTGTTTTAACTACCTCATTGGCCTTTTGCACTGGTGAAGACCAACACAGGTTCTCTAGCACCTGAATAACTCCATGGGACATCCATGCTAAAGGCCTTTTTCTCATCTAAAATAAGCTCCCTCTTATCAAGTAACGCCATCTTGCTACCCACAAAAAGACAAAGCCCTACTCTCTAATCCAAGTAATTTGCACGCTTATCCAAGAAATTGCCTAACTTACCCAAGCAATTGACTCACTAACCAAAGATAATTGCGCCAAGCGCCCGCCCCATAGATTGTGTTACTTAGCATTGCTATGCTCTTGATCCATTTTGGGCTGTCGTACTTATCGCTGTACGTGTATTAACGAAAGCAAGGCAGTGTGCTAATCTAAACTTGTTGCTCCAACACTATTAGTGCACACCAAGATGCAGCCTAGCCGAGCCATTAAGTTAAGCTAGAGTGCGCAAAGACTGTGGCTTTTTAGAAAACTTAGTTACTAGCCCAAAAGATTGAGGCTTGTTAGAAAACTTAGTTACAAGCAAAACAGTGTTTTAATAGCAGAGGATCGTCGGGGGATTAGGATGTATACACCCATCAGCATGCCGCGCAAACAAACCGTGGCGAATCTGGTTTTAGAACAGCCGTTCAAAAGCGATCTGGACTTTACCGATGTCAAACAAGGTAGAGAGTATCTTAATGCCTTAGACGAGCAGCTTGTTTCGTTCTTCAAGCAAGGCTTTGCTGTTGCCTCTTTGCTTGAATACCGCACTTTCTACATCGATCAGATGCTCATGCAGCTCTTTAAGCACTTTAAGCTTGATAAGGCTCATGACGTCACATTGATAGCTGTGGGTGGCTATGGCCGTGCCGAATTATTCTTAAGATCCGATATCGACTTACTCGTTGCTTCTGTAGAGCAGCCGACTGAAGAAATACAAGAGAACATCTCATCCTTCATCTCCCACTTGTGGGATCTGAAATTAGATATTGGCTCCTCTGTTCGTACTATTGAACAGACACTGCAAAACGTTAATGCAGATCTCACCATCTGCACCAACATGCTTGAGACACGTTTTCTGTGTGGCAATATCCATGTCTACAATGATCTGCTCACTACCATTAAGAACGACAGTACTTGGAACACCAAGCGCTTCTTCCACGCTAAAGTAGCCGAAGAGCTTGATCGTCACCACGCCTACAAAGACACCTCATATGCTCTAGAGCCGGATATTAAACACAATCCAGGTGGTATTCGTGATATCCATGTCATGCAATGGATCGCCAACTTCCACTTCCAGGCCAAAACTCCTGAGGATATGTTAGTCCTCGATTTTCTAAGCAAAGAAGAATACGAGGAGCTCATTGAGTCTCGTGAAGTTCTATATCAAGTACGTTATGCCCTGCATATCACACGCTTTAAAGATGACAATCGTTTAAGCCTTGATTGCCAGCCAAGCGTAGCCGAGTTATTAAACTACACTGGCACAAGCAATGAGCAAGTTGAGACTATGATGCGCGATCTATACCGTTCGCTGCGTCGTATTCGAGAGCTCAACTCTATGACCTTGCAGCTTGAGGTGCTGCGTATTACAGGTCATTTAGGTGATGACGAAACTCAATTTTTAAACAACGACTTTGTCCGTCGCGGCCCGCTTATTGATGTCACCGCACAAGATGTGTTTGAAAATGACAAGAGCAAGATGATTGAAGTGTTCTACCTCATGTATAAACATCCTGAGGTTGTCGGCTTACACGTCAATTGCTTACGTCTTTTAAGAAAAGCGCGTCGCTCTTTAACTAACTACTTAGTTGAAGTTCCAGAGTGCAGAGCGATCTTTAAAACGATTTTGCAGACTCCACAAGCTGCCGTTATCGCTTTTCCTTTGATGCATGAGCATCGTGTCTTATCTGCCTATATGCCATCTTGGGAAAAGATTGAAGGCCTCTGTCAGTTTGACATGTTCCACATGTACACCGTCGATGAGCACACTATTCGCGTGATTAAGAGCATCGACGCGATGAACAAGTCAGATGATCCGGCGCATGCTCTGTTTAAACATGTCTATGCACAGCTGAGCAATCCTGAGATCTTAGTAGTAGCAGCTTTAATGCACGACATCGCCAAAGGCCAAGGTGGTCACCATGCTCAGCTTGGTGCTGGAGAGTCCTTGTACTTCTGTCAGCTGCACCGCTATACACTCTATCAAACTCGTTTAGTCTCATGGCTCGTTTATAACCATCTGTTAATGTCGGCAACCGCACAGCGTCGCGACATCAATGATCCTCAGGTAGTTAATGAATTCACTAAGCGTGTACAAGATGAAGAGCACTTAAATCTCTTGTACTGCTTAACTGCAACCGATATCAGTGCCACTAACGATCGTGCCTGGAACTCATGGAAAGATCAGGTACTCAAGCAGCTGTACTTCTCTACCCGTCAGGCATTACGTCACGGTTTAGAAATGCCACATGACATTAAGCTGCATGCTGGCGAAAACCAACAGCTAGCGCTTAAGTACATGCGAGATCTGAACGAGCAAGATATCCGCACTTACTGGTCTTATTACAAGCACAGCTACTTTATCTACTACACTCCATTTGAACTTGCTTGGCATACACGCAACATTCTGCAGTTCGATGGTGAAAATAAACCGCTGATCCTTTTTGCTCAGCACGATAGTATGGGTACTGAAATACTTATCCATACTAAGGAAATGACTAAGCATTTTAACTTTGGCTATCTAGCGTATATTCTGGCTAAGAAAAAGCTCAATATTCAGGCGGCGCAGTTCATTCGCAACAAGCTCAATCATTCCTTGTGCACAGTTAAATTCCTGTCACAAAAAGGTGGTTGCATTGATAACGAACGCTTGCACTCCATTAGAAAGGCTCTGCTTGATGGTATTGGTGAAGAGCCTAATATCGATCAGCTTAATGCTCAGCAAAATAAGAATGCCAAGATCTTCAAACTCCCAACTCAGGTTAACTACATTGAAGATCATACTAATGAGGCTACTAACCTTGAGATCACCACGCTTGATCAGCCAGGTCTGCTAGCAAAAATTGGTATTACCTTTGGCCGCTTTGAGCTGTATGTTCGCTCTGCGCGAATTACCACTACAGGCGAGAGAGCCGACGACTTCTTCTCTGTTACCGATAGACAAGGTCGTCCTCTTAGCGAGCGCACAAAAGAAAAGCTTGCTAATGCTATTTGCGATGTTCTTGACCCTAAGCCTCTTGAAGAGGCTAAAGAGTCATCCAAATAATAGCTGCAGCACTAGCAGCCTCAGCAAAAGCACTAGCAGTAGTATCAATAGCTGCCGTAGCAAAGCTGTAGCCGCATCAGAAACCGTAGCAGCATCAGCAGCCCTATTAGCTTCACCGCCACGAAGCTCAAAACTCTTAGCCATCTTCAAACCTCAAGATCTTCTAGCTAGCAATCATGCTAGCTAGGGGATAAGACCAGTCCAACGCCAACTACACCAGCTTTTGCACTATGCAGGTGCAAAAATCATGTTTTTTGCACGCACTCATCAAACAATGCACCTTTGCAATGCACTTAGCACAATTTTGCCCTAACTTGATCCATAAATAACCGCAAAAGAGCTTTTTCCTGATAAATATGTATCGCTTTGGACATGTTTTCTTGACTGTTGTAGGCATTGGGCTAATATTGAGCCTCGATCGCAGCATCAAAAACTATCTAAAAGATGTTTGTTCACTATTAGCAAAACAATCTAGTAGCTTGTTGATTAATAACAGCAAAATTACCTTAGATAGCTCTTATTTTGATGCGGCATGATCTAAAGATATGGCAGCACCCCCTTGATCACTTCGTTTTAGCTTCCATGAAATCATGCTCAAGCGTGACCTGAAATCGAATTAAACTCTTGAGGAACCGAAGATGTCACAGCAACTTCAGACCATTATCGATAACGCTTTTGAAAACCGCGCCTCTATTACTATGGCTAATTGCGACGCTAACGTACGTGCAGCCGTAAACGACGTAATCGCTGGCCTTGACGATGGCTCATTACGCGTTGCAGAGAAGATCGATGGAGAGTGGGTAACCAATCAGTGGATCAAAAAGGCTGTGCTCTTATCTTTCAAACTCCAGGACAACGAGCTCACTCAGATTCCTGGCGGTGCATACTACGATAAGGTTCCTTTAAAGTTTGACGGTTACACCGCTGAGCGTTTTGCCGCTGAGCAGACCCGTGCTGTTCCTGGTGCTGTGGTTCGTCGTGGCGCTTTCTTAGAGCCAAACGTTGTGCTCATGCCTTCTTTTGTAAACATCGGTGCTCGCGTAGGTTCAGGCACCATGGTTGATACCTGGGCAACTGTAGGTTCATGCGCTCAGATCGGTAAGGGCGTTCACTTATCTGGTGGCGTAGGCATCGGTGGCGTTTTAGAGCCAGTTCAGGCTGGTCCTACCATCATTGAAGACAACTGCTTCATCGGCGCTCGTTCTGAGGTTGTTGAGGGCGTAGTTATCGGTGAGGGTTCCGTAATTTCTATGGGTGTATTCATTGGTCAGTCCACCCGTATTTACGACCGTACCACCGGCGAGATCATGTACGGTAAGGTTCCTCCATACTCAGTTGTAGTATCCGGTAGCCTCCCATCTAAGGATGGCAAGTACTCCTTATACGCAGCCGTTATCGTAAAGCGCGTAGACGAGAAGACCCGCTCTAAGATCGGTCTTAACGAGTTATTACGTGAGGCTGAGGCTGAGAAGTAATCAGCTACACACTCACTAAAGCTAGCACATGAACCTAAACTCATGTGCCCACTGCAGGCTAAGTACTTGTACTTAGCCTGCAGTGCTTTTAGCCCCAACCAAATAGCTGCCGCCACACCAAACCGCCACCACCTCCAAATCATGCACTACATTCCGTGCGCTTTGAAAAGCAGCACTCACTAAGCTGTCTTGGGTACGCTTAATGATTCGTAAGTGATCAGGATTAGAGATTAATCTTTGTTTGTGATCAACTTTAGATCAAAATGCCATTATTGAACTGCAAACTCAGCAAAACGACCCTATTTTGCTCAAGTCTCGATCATAATTGCCTTAAACTGGTTGTTATTAATGCCATCACAATCTGCGACAGTTAGCAGCATCTACTCAGTAACCTAAGTTGTAATTTGCGTAAGTCTTTGATGAAAAATGGGTTTATCATTATCTTGACAAATCGCAAATGCATGGGATTTAGCCATTAAATCAGGCTTTTAGATGCATATTAGGGACATTTCACAAACACAAAGGATGTTTAGCAACTTACTTGTCATTCAACTTGTGTTTTGACAAGCCTATTTACATCCTAGATATTACAACTTACTCTCATCACCGAGGCCATGTATAAGCCCTCTATTCGAGAAACTGTAGCTCAAATTCTTCAAAAGACTTGAGTATAGTCAAAGATAAAGCCCTTAAAAAAGCGATCCAACTGGTTTAAAATACGCCACAGTATTCAAATGCGCATTATTTGCGAGTAGAATATGAGGCGCTATGCGCCACGTGCGTATTAAACTTTGTTGCCTAAATAAGGTTTTCATACAATCAGAGCAGAGAGTCTGTCACATTGCTTTTAATGAGCTTTTGTCATAGCAGTATGTGATAACGACTAAGTATCAAGAGAGAATGTTTACGTGCCAGACTTTATCTATAAGTCATATAGCACTTCTTTTGTGCCATGCTCTAACTTACTAACTTAAACCAAAGTGCAACACCTACCGACCTGATGCTTAAAAAGCATAGGTGATAACAGTTTCGTATCTTGAAGCCTACTAGGCTACGTTAAACTCACTTAACTTCAGTGAGAAACGATAGAATCAAGCAACCATATAGTAATGCTTGGACCCATTAATTAGCTTCGGCCTCAGATTTAGGTAGAAAACATCAGTTTTTAATAAGCAATCTTTGCTAGCCTTTTCAAGGATCAAAGACCGAAGATGCACTAGGCAAGAGCCTTTCCTACTGCATTACTACTAGGAGCAATTATCATTATGGCCATTAGCAAAGCCAACTTAGGTGCAAAATCAGCTGCAACAGTTCGTAAATCAGCAGCTCCTGATGCTGGTAAGGCAGCACCAAGCACTGGCACTGGACGTTTGCCATCAATGCGCGAAATCCAAGAGCAAAAGCTTAAAGAGCGCCGCGACAAGCTCCAGGCTGCAACCGACAAGGTATTAGAGCAGCGTAAGCTTAAGGCTGAGCGTCAGGCAAAGCTTAAACAAGAGGCAGAGGCACGTCAGCGTCGCTCCATGATTACTTTCGTAATCGGTCTGTTCATCATGCTGACCTTGCTCATCTACTTCTTCCAGAACACTACTATGATCATCTTCAGCACACTGTTGATGTTCACTTTCTTCTTCTTAGGTATTGCCTATCAGCGTATGGTAATGCAGCTACTTGTGGTAGCTATTGCCTGTGTAGGCATTACGGCGGCTTTCTACACCATTATGAGCTCAATGTAAAAAGCCCCAAGCACCCTCTTTAGATGCCGCGCTCTGCGCGGCATCGTCGTTTTTGCTCCGACAAAAGCAACAAGCCACCTAGCTAAAGCACAAGCGCCTTCCACTGAACCATACGCTAAACAGCTTCCAAAGCCCCACAAAAGTTCACTCGCTCTCATAGATTTGTGCAGCTTAGCTTTGCTCAGTTTTGCAATGCTCAGATTCGCTTTTGCCTAGCCACAAATGCCCATGCCCTGCTCTTATCTTATGCCAACCATTTCATAGAGATAGATTTGTATCTCCTTTACTGCAGCACAATATGAATAGCGCTAGAGAGCTTGCTTAGTATTGATAGAGTATTTGGTTGAACATGCGGTGAGAGTTCTTGGATAGCTCTTGCTGTTTGATTGAGCGCCCTGAGTTAGAGCTTGAGAAAATGCGGCTTTGGTGGTTTTGCTAGATACAACATGCAGGCATAAAAAAAGCTCCTGAGGAGCTCTTCTTAATCTTGTGAAGTGGTGCCAAAGATGGGACTCGAACCCATACACTATCACTAGCGGCGGATTTTGAATCCGCTGCGTCTACCAATTCCGCCACTTTGGCTTCACGGGTGCTAATTATATTGATGTTAGTGAGTCTTTGCAAGCACTTTAACCGTCTCACTTGGGCGCTAGTGCTTAAAAACATAGCAGCAAAGCACGTATTTTTACGATACTCTGCTGCGCTTATTAACTTAAAGCATAGCTTAGCCTTCATAAACTTATCTTAGCTTGCAACTGCTTATAAGCATAGATTGACTTTCCTTCTCTAGACTTAGCTTTGCTATGCCTAGAGTGACGTGCCTTTTATCTACTTAGTTTTTGAAAGCTTAGTGTGAGCTTTTTGTCTTAGACCTTGCGATTTAAGAGGTAAAAAGCCAGTCCAATAAAGAATATGGATGGCAGGAGCACGCCAATTATAGGCGGTATACCAATGCTAACAATGAACGTCGGTAGCACCTGATTGGCAATGTAGTATGAAAAGCCTAAGGCCATGCCTAATAGAGCTCTTGCAGACAGAGCTACAGAGCGTAACGGGCCAAATACTGCTGAGGCTCCTAAAAGCATCATCACAATGACTATGACAGGCATCAAAAAGAGCATGTACATGGAGATGCGATAGCGGCTTGAATCAATATGATTATCATCTAGGTACTTAATATAGTCATAAAGCTCAATGACATTAAGCTCACCTTGTCTTAGATTAAACACCTCAAGACGCTCTGGATTAATGTACAGAGCCCACTTTTGCATAGTATCGTGTTGCTTTAATACACGCTTATCTTCGTAGTTAAAAACCTTAACGTCAAAAATATCCCAAGTGCCTTCTGAGGCATTGTAGATACCAGTTTTAGCTGTGGAGTAACGAGTAAGCTTGGTGCCCTCAAAGTCATAGCGTGAGAGCTGATGGATCGAACCATCGGACATAACGCGAGTGATAAATACAAAGCTATCACCCTCACGAATCCAAGTACCCCAACCAGTACGTGACAAACGACCCTCGGAACGAGCGCTATTAAAAGTGTTCTGCGCATATTGCTCAGCCTCAGGAATGACGGTCTGACTCATGCCACAGACTAACAGCACCAGAGGAATTACCATCTTGCCGGCTGAATGAACAATATCAATTCGAGATTTGCCCATGTTTTGTACGATCACAAGCTCTGAGCTTTTAGCCAGCATGCCAAGGCCAATAACCGTGCCTAGCAGCACCGATACGGGGAACATCATGACGAGCATGTTTGGCATTAAGAGCACGACGTACCACATTAAAAATACAAAATCGATATCGCCAGTACCAATATAACGTGACTTATCAATAAAAGTAATCAGAGCAGTTAAGATCATCAGCACCGTTAAGCACAAGAAGATCATCTGCAACACTGTCTTTCCAATGTAACGATCAATTGTGGTAAACATGCTTATTTGTCCTCACCATCTTTATCGCTACTCTTCTTAAAGGACATGCCTAAAACTGATCCTTTAATCTTGCTCTGATGGATATGCTTAAGATACGTCTTTGGCATATTGAGCGGCAGAGCTACACATATCATGAAAAGTACCGGTACTAAATATAAGCCAGGATACAGACCTAGATTCTCAGTCTTAATAAAGTTACGTACCGACAATAACAGTAAGTAGTAGGCTAAATAGATTAAGATTGCTGGCGCTAATCGAGCAAAACGCCCCTGTCTTGGGTTAACCATAGAAAGCGGTACAGCAATCAGGCACACAACTAAGGTGGTTAAGATTGGTGAAATACGCCACTGTGCCTCAAGATTAGCAATGCGTGAGTCACTGTTTAAAAGCTCAGTGGTGCTCATCATCGTAATCGCACGATACATCTTCACATCTTCAGTGACATTAGCTGAAACTGGAGCTTTAAACTCTTCAAAACGAGCTCTACGCATAGTGCCATCAGGCATATACTCGTAGCGTCTACCATTTTTAAGCTCTAGCCAGCGTACGCCATCTTCATCAAGCGCAATATGGCCCTCGTCGGCGGCAGTGATACTAGTAGTTGGACCACCCGCTCCTGCCATCTCAATGACATAGATGTTAGAGACATCTTTATCATCACGACCATTGTTATTTACGTCTTCTACATAGACGTTATATTTACCAAAGTTAACAAAGCGCCCGCTCTCAATTGGCAAAAACTCTGGATCAGTTAAAGCTTGTTTTTCAAGCGCATAAGCTGCAGTACTGGCTTGTGCTGATAATGTCAGCGAAATATAGCCTACAGCGCTAGCAGAGAGCACACCTAATAACAGCACCACCATCATAATGCGCTTTGATGAATAGCCTACGGCTTTCATTACTACCATTTCTGAGTCAGAGCAGATACGGCCTAAGGTAATAATCACAGCTGTATAGAGTGTCAGCGGGAACAAATAGGTCAAAAACTGTGGCATGGAATAAAACATGAACAGAGCAATGAGCCTTGGAGGGAGGGCTCCTACGGCTACTTCTGTCATCAGCTTTACTGCAGTCTGACCTGCAAAAGCCACGACGAGGACTAATAAAACCACAAACTGTGATTTTAAAATCTCCTTGAAGAGGTACTTGTCTAACTTATTCACGGTTCAATCCACAGAAAAATTCTTATTTAGAGTCACAGCAAGGGCTTAACACCGTTGCTTGCTCTGTTAAATTGTTTAGCTCATAGCCTAAGCCACTATGCTTAATTGCACTTTAAGCACTTTGGCAGGCTGTATAACAGTTTGCTTAATTACCTGGCCCTTGCTTGATTGACCACGTGGTGGCCTAAAGCATATTAGCGTCAGCTTTAAATCATATTAGCGTCAGCTTTAAAGCCCTTAAGCCATGATCTTATGAGAGCCTTTGGAGCTCGAGCTGGGATAAGAGGAGGACGATCCTCAATGTGTTTTAACAGCTCCATAGCCTCAAAGAGCCTATCAAGCTGCAGACGTTCTAAAACTGTTGCGCCACAGTAGTTAACTAATGGCAATTGCTCTACAGGAACATATGCCTTGTACTTGAGCACTTCTAAAATCAAAGTGCGCAAGAGTGACACTTGCTGCTGATTACTTAGTGCCTTAAGTGCACTCATAACCTCAACTTCATAAGCATCACCGCGAGTGACTGATTGCACTAAGGCGTTTACCACCTCAGTTGCCTTAAGATCGTCACCACTTAAGAGCATCTTCATTGCCGAAAGTGGAGCATTAGCGCTTAAAGCTAAGGCAATTGCCGCACGCTGCTGTGTAATTGGTGTATTTAAACCTGCGCACTGCTCTTTAGCTGCTTGCAATTGTGCATTGTACTCAGCCTCATCTCCATCAACACGGCGGATGATTGGAGGCACTTGATTAGATGGATTCATAAGGTAGGCAAAAGCCTGCTCAACAGGAACATCCTTAATCACCATCTTAGAGGCGCGAGAGAGAATGGTTGGCAATAAGACCTCAAGTGACTTAGTCAGCATGATGATGAGGCTATTCTTACTTGGCTCTTCAAAGGTCTTCAAGATAGCGTTAGCAGCACCCTCGCTCATCAGCTCAGCACCAGCAATAATTACTACCTTGTAATGAGAACCACCAACTGCAGACTCATTTAAAAAGCCTGTGATTTTACGCATGGTGTCAATGCGCATGGTACGGGCTTGTTTAATCTCAGGTCTTACAATCAAGCCAGACAGATCATGCGTAAAGTCATAGCCACTTGATTCTTCATCAGTGCTTGAGGTGTATGCCACCTTACAGTCCATATTAGTAAGACGTGCAAAGTTAGAGCACGATGGACAGCTATTACATGGGCCATGTTCAGATGGATGATGGCATAGGACGTATTTAGCCATTTCAAGAGCTAAAAGTTTGCCGCCAAGGCCCTCGTGACCAGCAATAATCACTGAGGATGGCATACGTCCAGCGCGAACTGAAGAGACAAACTGCCTGTAGTATGGTTCTAGCCATTCAAGAAGCATGTACTATCCTCATCTATTGAGTCAACGAAATCGAATGTCTATTAAAGTGGTGTTTGTTTTTTTGCCTACTTTGCTTTTATAAGATGGGCAAACTTCTTATCTAAAGCAGCGCGTACGGCATTAGCTACACTCGCCTCATCAGATGAGCCGTCGATAAGGTAAACCTCATCTGTATGCTTAGCAGCATAATCTCTAAAGCCCTGACGAATGCGAGTAAAGAACTCTTCGGCCTCTTGTTCAAAGCGATCGCGAGCAGAACGGCGTAATACGCGTTCCATGCCTAACTTAACGTCAACGTCCAAGAGTAAAGTTAAATCAGGCTTGAAGTTGCCAATGGCAATCTCTCTAAGCTTAGAGATAGTCTCTAAATCAAAGCCACGACCAGCGCCCTGATAGGCAACAGTTGATAAGTCAAAGCGATCAGAGATAACAATCTTGCCTTGCTCGAGCATTGGTTTAATCAAGGTGTTAACCAGCTGTGCACGGGAGGCATACATTAAGAGCAGTTCTGAGATAGAGCAGAGATCTTCTTCGTGCTCTTTAGTCAAAAGGATGGAGCGAATACGTTCAGCTATCTTAGTGCCACCAGGCTCTCTAGTACACACTACATCATAGCCAGCAGCTTGGAAGTACTCTTTGACCGTTGCTATTTGTGTGGTCTTACCTGACCCCTCGCCGCCTTCTAATGTAATAAACAGACCGCGCTGTACCTTGTTATCCAAACCAGACGAACTCATTACAACTACCTAAAATGTTGCCTTAAAGTCTTTATGAGTTAATAAAAGCCAAGCTAATCTAACTCATAACACCCACAAAATCACACATTTTACCTTGTTGTGAGACAACATTACAGCTAAGTGCAATCTAATTGTTAACTTATAGCAACTGCAATTGCCAAAACAGTGGAGAGGCTATAGAGAAAAGGCATTGATAAGAGCTATAGATGCAAGGATTCCATGCTCATTACTCTATGTAATTTGATAAATACAAAACAGCCTAGCGTATAGCTAGGCTGCTCAATTAACAATCAATGGTTACTTTAGTTACTATTGTGTAGCACCATTGCCAAGTTCAGCTGCAGCTTGTGCATCTGCCTCAGCCTGAGCTGCCTTTTCCTTGTAGTTTTTGACAGCTTTACGATACTGCGCCACAGCTCGATTGTGCTCTTGTAAGGTGGCAGAGAAGATATGACCTTCCTTTGGATCAGGACCACGTGCCACAAAGTACAGAGCATTGGTATTAGCTGGATTTAAGACCGCCTCAATTGATGCTGCTGAAGGCATAGCAATTGGGGTTGGAGGAAGACCCGCGCGAGTGTAAGTGTTATAAGGAGTGTCCTTGCGCAATTGAGATAAGCGCAATGGGCCTCTAAAGTCAGGACTTACGCCATACATAACCGCTGGATCAGTTTGCAGACGAATACCCTTTTTAAGACGGTTGACAAAAACACCTGCGATTAATGGCAGCTCGCTTTCAATGGAGCTCTCTCTTTCGACTAATGAAGCTAAAATAAGTACATGGTATGGAGTAGGAGCAATGCTATCGATCTCCATATTGCGCTCGATATAGCGGTCACGCATGTACTCAGCCATCTTAACTAATGACTTAGCCACTAATTGCACTGAGGTAGTTTTGCCTGGCTCATACTCATAAGTTGCTGGCATCAAAAGACCCTCTAAAGAGTCATGAGTGCCACCAATTGCCTGCAGCAAGGTTTCATCAGATGCGCTTCTAACTAAGATTACTTTGATAAATTCAGATGGCTTGTTAAGGATCAAATCTAACTCAGGATCTTGAGCAACATCCTCACGTGCTTGAAGACGGCGCTTAATCATGGACAGATTCATGCCCTCAATCATAGACAGAGTTGGCAGCTGTACCTTGATGACATTGCCATCGCGCATATCAGCAAGCAGCTGTGGCAGAGTTTTAACACCATCAACGGCGTACTCACCGCGCTGTATTACTGGATAGCTAAAGCGATTAATCTTGACCCAAGCGTTCAGGATATATGGATTAAAATCTTTACCAGCAAGCTCACGCACTACAGAGTTTAAAGTAGCTCCCTCTTTGAGCACATACGGCTCAGCCATTGCAGCAACTTGATAGGAGTTAACCTTAGTAACCTGATCATAGGCCCAATAAGCAGCACCTGCAGCTGCTGCAATGAGCATTAAAAAGACAATTAGAAGCTTACTAAGAATGCCCATGCCTTGTTTCTTTCCTTGAGGGATGTGAGGGCTTTGATCGCGCTCTCTTGCTTTGAGTCTTCTGTACTCTTGCACGGCCTGTTCGCGTGCTTTAAGCATAGCCTCACGCTGCTCTCTTTGATCCATTCAATCCACCGTTGAGGTAAGTGTTGTTTTAGTCAACGCATCAAGTAAAAACTTAGATGCTGCACTCACTACCTTAGCTCTAAGAAAAAGCTCGATACATACAATAAGCAACTACATCTTGCTAAGTTACTCATCGACGCTAAGCAATAGAAACGCAAAATTAACCACTTAGACAGAGTTTGTCAATTTTATGCGCCAAAATTTGCGTATTGCCCCCTAAATTAAGCCCTCTTTCCACGAGTGAGTTACCGCAGCTAAACACTGTGCCTGTATCAAGCCATTAGCTAAAGGCACAAGCACCATCATAATAACTCACTTAAGCTAATGCAGCTTTGCAAAAAACTAAGGTGCATTTATCATCACATAACTTTACATAAAGCTGATATATATCACACTTGCAGGCCAAATAACTAACTGTTCAATTCGGCAAATCATGGTGCATGAATCTTAACCTAGCGGCCTTTTAGGTGCACTTGAAGATGTTTTGCATGCTTTGTGTGCACAAAAACGCCGCACGAAAGCACTTTTAGGGTAAAATCCTAGACCATATTTTTTGTGTTTGGCTCTAGGCATACAATCAGCCGCATTTTGAGTAGCAGCAAAGCATTAGACCCTACCAAGGGCCCTTGAGCACCATGCTCTTTCAAACTCACACTCACTTTCGTGACATAACATTACCCATGTTAGTGATTTGATAAGGCCTTTAGTTTAATGCTTATGCTTGGTTGCTCTGATATTCACGCTCGCTTACGGGCCAAGCCATGCCCAAGGATGTTAGTTACTTAACCTCACATCATTGGGCATGGCCTGCAGTCAGATAGAACGATCAAGTGTCGAACTGCTGGAGTCTGAAGGCTCGCTCATAGTCAAACACAAAGTTTGTATTTCCCTATTCCGACGAGATCCTGTATTTATGGAAATGGACAAGACATACCAACCGGAAAATTTTGAAAGCAAAATTTACCAGAACTGGGAAGAGCGCGGCTTCTTCAAGCCAAGCTTAGACGCTACTAAGAAAGCTTTCTCCATTGCACTTCCTCCTCCAAATGTGACTGGCTCTTTACACATGGGCCACGCATTCCAGCAGACCATCATGGATACCATGATCCGTTACCACCGTATGAAGGGTGATAACACTTTATGGCAGTGCGGTACTGACCATGCTGGTATTGCTACTCAGATGGTGGTTGAGCGTAAGCTTGCAGCTGAAGAAGGTCTTACCCGTCATGATCTCGGTCGTGAAGAGTTCATCAACCGTATTTGGCAGTGGAAAGAGCAATCTGGCGGTACCATTACCTCTCAGATGCGTCGTTTAGGTGATTCTGTTGATTGGACCACCGAGCGTTTCACCATGGACGAAGGTCTGTCCAAGGCTGTTTTAGAAGTATTCGTTCGCTTATACGACGACGATCTTATCTACAGAGGCAAGCGCTTAGTTAACTGGGATCCTAAGCTGCGCACTGCGATCTCTGATCTTGAAGTTGAGAACAAAGAAGTTAAGGGCTCAATGTGGTACATCCGTTACCCATTAGCTGACGGTGCTAAGACTCAAGATGGTAAGGACTACCTCTTAGTTGCTACTACCCGTCCTGAGACCTTACTTGGTGATACTGCAGTTGCAGTTAACCCAGAAGATGAGCGCTTTAAGGATCTCATCGGCAAGTACATCGTTCTGCCATTAGTTGGCCGTCGTATCCCAATCGTTGGCGATGAGCACGCTAACATGGAAACCGGTACTGGCTGCGTTAAGATCACCCCAGCTCACGACTTTAACGACTATGCTGTGGGCAAGCGTCACAATCTGCCAATGGTTAACATCTTCACTGAAGATGCTGTTGTGCGTGATCTCTCTGAGGTCTTTGACACCAATGGCGAGCCATCTACTGAGACTACCGACTATATCCCTGAGGCCTATCGCGGCGTTGAGCGTTTTGAAGCTCGTAAGCTCGTGCTTAAGGATCTTGAGGAGCAAGGTCTGCTCGACCACATCGAAGATCACACCTTATCCCAGCCTTTTGGCGATCGTGGTGGCGTACCTATCGAGCCTATGCTCACCGATCAGTGGTATGTACGCGCTAAGATCTTAGGCAAGGAAGCTCTTGAGGCTGTTGAAGATGGCCGCATCAAGTTTGTTCCTGCTCAGTACACCAACATGTACTACTCTTGGATGCGTGATCTGCAAGACTGGTGTATTTCTCGTCAGCTGTGGTGGGGTCACCGTATTCCTGCTTGGTACGATGAGAATGGCAAGGTCTACGTTGCTCGCGATGAGGACGAAGTTCGCTCTAAGTACGGCTTAAGCGCTGATGTTAAGCTCACTCAGGACGAGGATGTATTAGATACTTGGTTCTCCTCAGCTTTATGGACCTTCTCTACATTAGGTTGGCCAGACAATACCGAAGCTATGAAGATGTTCCACCCAACATCTGTTTTAGTTACCGGTTTTGACATCATCTTCTTCTGGATTGCTCGCATGATCATGATGACCATGCACTTCATCAAGAACGAAGACGGCACCTCACAGGTTCCATTCCACACCGTATACGTAACTGGCCTGATTCGTGATGAGGAAGGTCAGAAGATGTCTAAGTCAAAGGGTAACGTACTCGATCCTATCGACATGATCGACGGTATCTCTGTTGACGATCTCGTTGCTAAGCGTACTGCTAACATGATGCAGCCTCAGATTGCTGAGAAGATCGCTAAGCGTACTCGCAAGCAGTTTAAGGACGGCATTGCTCCACACGGTACCGACGCTCTGCGCTTTACCTTAGCAGCCTTAGCCTCCAACGGTCGTGATATTAACTGGGACATGAAGCGTCTTGAGGGTTACAGAAACTTCTGTAACAAGCTGTGGAATGCTTCTCGTTTCGTACTCATGAACGTAACTCAAGACAAGTTAGTTGCTCCAAGCGAGTCTGACTTAAGCCTTGCAGATCGTTACATTCTCTCTAAGCTCTCTGAGTGCATCGAGAATGTTGAGAACTACATGAACTCCTATCGTTTCGATCAGGTTGCTGCAACCATTTACGAGTTCATTTGGAATGAGTACTGCGACTGGTACCTTGAGTTCACTAAGGCTATCTTAAAGGACGACAACGCCACCCTGGCTCAAAAGGATGCTACCGCCTACACCTTAGTAAATGTCCTCGAGACCATTTTACGTATGGCACACCCTGTCATCCCATTCATCACTGAGACCATTTGGCAGCAAACCGCTCCAATGCTCGGCCGCATGAACGATGACAAGAGCATCATGACTGCCCCATATCCTTGTGCTTGCGACTACAAGCGCGACGAAGAGGCTGAAAAGTCCATTGCATGGATTAAGGACTTCATTACCTGCGTACGTAACTTACGTGCTGAGATGAAGGCATCCCCTGCTCTTACCTTACAGGTTATGCTCCGTGGTGCTGGCGATCTTGAGAAGAACTGCGTTGAGAACCACACTAGCTACTTAACCTTACTGAGCAACATTGAAAAGCCAACCTTCGTAGGTTCCGATGATGCTCTGCCTCCATGCGTATCTAAGCCATTAGCTACTGCCGAAGTTTTAATTCCTATGAAGGATCTCATCAACAAGGAAGAGGAACTCAAGCGTCTTGGCGATATGGCTGCAAAGCTCGAGAACATGATTAAGGGCGGTGAGGCTAAGCTTCAGAACGAAGCTTTCGTATCTAAGGCTCCTGCTAACATCATCGAAGGTGCTAAGGCTCAGGTTGCTTTAAACAAGGAGCAACTTGCTAAGCTGCACGCTCAGATGGAAGAGCTCAAGAAGCTCTAATCATAATTAGTAAGGGTAAGCCTTATCCTTAATGTCATCAGATCAGCATCACTGATCTGAGCTCTCAAAAAACGCCGCACTCATAAGAGTAGCGGCGTTTTTTTATCCCCATAATCATCAAGAGAAACACGCATATACTTTAGCTCGATGCGTGACAAACCGCATACTTTAAGCATCCTATGCAAATATTTGCCACCACAACTAGTACAATCATCTAAAAACTAGCTTAGATAAGTGGCACTCAATTGCCAAGGGCATGAATACCTAGCATAGCCCATATTTTTAGGAGGGTAGCATTATGATTAACGGCGATCCTAAAGATTTTATTGAAGTCGTTTACAGTGGCCAAGACATACCTTTCTTGTTTCGCGGACAAAAGTTCTGGTTTCAGGGCTACAACAAGAATGGCGGATGCCATATGGAAGTGATGGAATGCTTTCCACCGTATAACCTTCGTTGGGAACACGATGATGTTAACTATCAAGTCTGTGGTGATGCTTTTCAGAAAGCTCCTATGTTTGATGGCAAAACATTCTGGGAAGTCGAACATGAAATTGAATGGTTAGATGAATAGCTGCTATTAGCAACTTACCATTCAAGCCTCTATCCACAAGAACGCGCCTAGTATCTTAGATGCAGCGTACAAAACTTAGCAAACAATTTTAGGAGGGTAGCATTATGATTAACGGCGATCCTAACGATTTCATTGAAATCGTCTACAGTGGTCAAGACATACCTTTCTTGTTTCGAGGACAAAAGTTCTGGTATCAAGGCTATGTTAAGAACGATAAATGGCACATGGAAATAATGGAGTGTTTTCCACCTTGCAACTATCGCTGGGAATGCGATGTTATTACTTGTGATGAGGGTGTAGATGCTTTTCTAAAAGCACCTATCTTTGATGGCAAAACATTCTGGGAAGTCGAACATGAAATTGAATGGTTAGATGAATAGCTCTTGCATAGCTACTTACCATTCAAGCCTCTATCCACAAGAACATGTGTAGCATCTTTGATGCAGCAACTATGTTCTGAAGCCCAAGATCATGACCTTAAGTTCAAGCACTTCTCAAGGTCATGATCTTTAATTTTAGTTCTTTACAAGATCTTGAGATTAACGCGGAATCTGCACTGACATTCCGTCAGATAATGAGCCAGATTGAACCTCAAAGTAGCCTGCATCAATGCCAAGAGATCGCAGATCGTATGAGGAAAGCTCACCTACCTGCTCGCGACCACACTGAATCGGTCTGCTGTCGTTCTTTAAGCGTGATACATCCATGCCGTTAAGGCTTACATTGACGCGCTTAGGCAAGCCTAAGATCATCACTCCTGCCACACCATTTTGCACGCCTAGTACTTGAACCTTGACTACATCATATGAGGCATCTTTCTTTAGGCTGTAGAACAAAGCACAAGGATCTACAGCGGCACTTGCCATAGTTGGCAGTGTAGCAGCAAGAGCCATAGAACTACCTAGCACAAGCGACACGATCTTTTTAGAAAGAATCATAAAACACCTCAACATTCTAAATGAGTAATGAATAGCATAACTCAAGATCTACAGCCTAATCTTAGCTGCACAAGATCACTAACCTATCCTTCCTAGCATCCGTATACGAGAGCAGCCTGTATCAATATGGCTACTCAATGCACATTCAATACAGCACTACAGCTTATATGTACTATGGCTTTACAGCTATGCAAAGTTTTGTAAGGCAATACGTTTAGATGCTAAATATCTCCCCATAAGTGCGCAATATGCTGGCCATTATGGTTTAGCGCCCTATTTTTGGCTCAAATTTAGTGCGAAATAGCTAAAACCATAGTTCTATCCTTGTGAGCTTGTGATGGAGGTGCATATTATTGAGACATGATTTAGAGCACAAACCGTAAGGTTATCGGCTTACCTGAACTGACTATTGTCAGTGCCGCGTGCGCAACTTACATTGGCAATCAATTGCAAAGAAGGATAAATCTCATGGAATTTGCAACTAAATGTCTTCGCGCAGGTTATCAGCCAAAGAACGGTGAACCAGGTGCCCTTCCTATCGTACAGAGTACAACTTTCAAATACGACACCACTGAACAAGTTGCTAAGCTTTTTGATCTGCAGGCTGCAGGCTTCTTCTACAGTCGCTTAGCTAATCCAACCGTGGATAGTGTTGAGCAAAAGATCGCCGCTTTAGAAGGCGGTGTTGGTGCAATCTGTACATCATCAGGACAGGCCGCCGTGTTCCTGTCCATTATGAACATCGCGCAGTCAGGTGACCACATTGTCGCCTGCTCCAACCTCTACGGCGGTAGTATTAATTTACTGGCCGTTACCTTAAAGCGTTTTGGTGTAGAAGTAAGCTTTATTGATGAGTCATTACCTAACGAAGAGTTGTCAAAGGCTTTCCGTCCAAACACTAAAGCCGTTTACTCAGAGACCATTGCTAACCCATCTACTCGCGTTTTAGATATTGAGCGTATAGCTAAGCTCGCTCATGACCATGGCGTACCTTTAATTGTCGACAATACCTTTGCTACCCCTTACTTATGCCGTCCAATTGAGTACGGTGCAGACATCGTAATGCACTCCACCTCTAAGTACATTGATGGCCATGCTTTAAGCATAGGTGGCGTAGTAGTTGACTCTGGCAATTTCGATTGGCTAGCTCACAAGGATAAATTCCCTGAGTTTGCTCAGCCTGATGAGTCCTATCATGGATGCAAGTATGTAGAGGCCTTTGGTAAGGCAGCTTATATCGTTAAAGCTCGTGTACAGCTCATCCGTGATCTTGGCTTTTTACAAAGCCCGCAGAACGCTTTTTATATCAACCAAGGTTTAGAGACCTTACCTTTAAGAATGGATCGCTACTGCTCTAATGCTTTAGAAGTTGCTAAGTTCTTAAAAGGTAATGACAAGATCGAATCTATATACTACCCAGGCCTCGAAGATCATCCAGATTATGAACTGGCCCAAAAGTATCTGAAGAAAGGCAGCTCAGGCGTAATCTCTTTTGATATCAAGGGTGGTCGTGATGCAGGTGCTCGCTTTATTGATAGTCTCAAGCTTATCGACCTTAAGGTTCACGTAGCCGATATCAAGTCATGCGTTCTTCATCCTGCCACTTCAACACACCGTCAGCTTACTGATGAGCAGCTTGAAGCTTGCGGCATTAAGCCTGGCACAATTCGTCTGTCCGTTGGTCTTGAGGATGTTGCCGATATCATTGCTGATCTTAAGCTGGCACTTGAGCATGTCTAGCACTAGTTAAACTTAGAATCTAAAACAAATAATTTAGCCAAGTATTGCTTCACTAAGAGGCCAAGTACAAGGCTCAAACAGAACCACTACACAAAATAACACGTCTTAGATGGCGTGTTATGCGTATTAAGTCTAAAAGGCCCTGAGCATTGCTGCTCAGAGCCTTTTTTCTTGGATACAAATTACTAAAAAGCTAGTTACTTATCTTTAGCGTCCTCTAAAGATTTAGAACCTACATTCTAAGTAACTAAGCCTTAGCTGCCTTAAGCGCATCAGCTAAACGGCCCTTTACATTCTCAAAGCCACCATTACTCATCACCACTACAGTAGTGTTGTCATCGGTTGCCTTTACTACCTCATCAATTAAATCTGCAGTGCTAGTTTCAACGATATGAAGAGGCTTGGCGCAGTCTTTGACTAGCACAGACATATCCCAGCTTACAGCCTCATTGTGGTATACAAAAACCTCATCGGCATCGTTGAATGATGCACCAAGCAGTTCACTGTTGCCACCCATTTTCATGGTATTGGAGCGAGGCTCAAATACGCACACAATACGGCGATCTTCGCCAACATGCTTACGTAAACCATCTAAAGTAGTTTTGATAGCAGTTGGGTGGTGAGCAAAGTCGTCATACACTTCTACAGTTCCGATCTTTGCGACTAACTCCATACGACGCTTTGGCATCTTGAACAGAGCCATAGCCTCTGCACCCTTAGCAAAAGGAACACCAGCCTCATGAGCTGCCAGTAATGCCATGAAAGCATTACGGGCGTTATGCATACCGGTGGCGTTGAGCTCAACTTCGCACTCTAAAGCACCAGAGGTATTGAGGATCTTAAACTTAGAACCATCAGCAGCAGTGATCTCAAGCTTGTATGGGCAATTTTCTGAACCAACACCAATGTCTTTAGACCACAGGCCCATCTTAATGGTGGAGAGGGCATTAACATCATCATATGGATAGATAACTGCGCCGTTGGATGGAACGATACGTACCATGTGATGGAACTGCTTTTTGATATCTTCAATGGAGTTGAAGATATCGGCATGATCAAACTCAATGTTATTGATGATGGCGATATCAGGGTGGTAGTGAACAAACTTAGAGCGCTTATCAAAGAAAGCACAGTCGTACTCATCAGCCTCGATAACAAAGTACTTGCTATCACTACCACGAGCAGAGTAGCCAAAGTTCTCAGGAATACCGCCAACCAAGAAACCTGGATTTAAACCTGCATGTTCTAAAATCCATGTAAGCATTGCAGTTGTGGTGGTCTTACCATGAGTACCGGAAACAGCAAGCACAGTCTTCTCACGTAGGTACAGCTCCTCAAGGAAACCAGGGCCTGATACATACTTTAAGTGCTCATTAAGCATACGCTCAATTACCGGCATGCCGCGCTTCATGACATTGCCAACCACAATCAGATCTGGCTTAGTGTCGAGCTGCTCAGCACCGTAGCCTTGGTAGATTTCAATGCCAGCCTCTTGGAGCTCATCAGACATTGGTGGATAGACATTTAAGTCTGAACCAGTAACCTTGTGACCTGCCTGCTTGGCAATTAAAGCGATACCACCCATGAAGGTACCGCAGATTCCTAGAATATGAATGTGCATGACTAGCGCTGCCTGAGCATCTGTGCATCAGCTTAAGCATAAGCATATCCCTCACAAGCAAGCCTACTTTAATTAGGTCTAGCTGTTATCGGAGCTCTTGCTTAAATGAAGATGCAATAACAAAGAAGAATAAAATTGATTTTATGACCACAAAAATGGCCAGCATCCTCAAGCCTAAGCGGCTGAAAATGACTGGCCTATTGTAGCAAATGTACTTAGCTTTAAGTATGTAAGCTTGCTATGTACGAACCTTAGCTTGACGCAATTAAGCTCTCTAAGAGCTTGACTGCTAATTGCTCGAGCAATGCTATGGTCTGCTGTTAATTGCTCTCTAAGAGCTGTGCGCTGCAAACTCTATGGCATGACCTCTATGGGGAGATAATGACTATGGCTTTGGCATAGATGGCATGATGTTAGGGTCAACGACGCACTTTAAGTATGGCTCAAAGGCACGTGAGTAAGTAGCTACTGGCTTACCATCCTTATCAATCTCAATAGCATAGACAGCAACAGAGTTCTTCTCGCCCCACTCAACTGCTTTTTTAGCGCCTAACACTAATAAACCAGTATCCACTGCATCGGTAATTAAAGCGCTACGATCAATGACTGATACAGAAACAGTACGGTGGCTAATTGGCTTGCCAGTCTTAGTATCGATAATGTGGGAGTAGAACTTGTCAGTATCTTTATCTAAGAAGAAGTTACGGTAAGAGCCAGCAGTTGAAATAGCCATAGACTGTGGGCAGGCAACGGCAAAAACCTTAGAACCTTGGCTTAATGGGTCTTCAATACCTACACGCCAGAGCTTACCATCAGGATTTGCGCCCTTAGTACGAATAGCACCCGCAACAGCAATCATGTAGTTTTCAACGCCCTTTTGATCCATGAGTGCAGCAAGCTCGTCTGCAGCTAAGCCCTCACCAATGGTAGATAAATCAAGCTCAACACGAGGATCAGTCTTCTTTAAGAAAGCACCCTCATCACCTGCTCTGTAAAGACCAAAACGCTCTAAACCTACATACTCTAAGGTGTTCTTAATATCCTCTTCGCTTGGAGATCGGCTAACTTCGCCTTTTGGACCAAAGCCCCACAGATTTACTAATGGGCCGACAGTTGGATCCATGGACTGTTCCACGCGACGAGACTGCATAACCACTTCTTCAATAACATCAGCTAAATAAGAGGTAATGATAAAAGAGTCAGTGCTCTTGAACTCATTAAAGCGTGCAATTTCAGCCTTTGGATCGAAAGTTGAAATGGCATCAGAAACCTTCTTGAAGACAAACTCAGCATCAGCACGTAAAGTCTCTTCACCGCCTGGATAGCCACCTGGTACGGTTACATAGTAGAAAGTGCCGAAAGTCTTGCCATCGATCTTAGTAACTTGATCGAATTTTTGTGTCAGAACATCGCTCTTTGGAACTTCTTTATCTCCACCGCATGCACTTAAACCTAAAGCGAGTAACGAGGCAACTACACATTTAACTGCCGTTGAAACAATAGAAGCTTTCACGATATTTATCCTTCACACAACAAATAATATGCGCCAATCAGTAAATCATCATTAACTTGATTACTAATCAGCAATCTTGAGTTATCAGCCTGTCGCTCGATCAACCGACGCTTGAGTATGAATAGCTCTATCGAACTAAGCATGAGCGTAAATTCAAGCTAATAGCTGACTAAAACGATTATGCCGCTTTTGAATCAATTTATAGAGCTAAAGAACGGGCAATTGCAAGTTAGACTAAAATTTTTGTCTAGCAAAATAAGCTCCTATGCAACTTGTCATGCCATTAAGTTCAATAGATAGCCCATGTAAACTAACATTGTAGCCATCTAGCTATTTAAGACAAAAAAAGCCTGCATTAGCCTTCAACCTAGAAGTGCTGTGCAGGCTTCGTGGGACAAATGACTATCAACCAACCTAAAGGAGAACATTATGACTATCATCTAAGCAATCACGCTAGACAACACACTTTAGTCATTTGTCATTCTTTAAGGCGGCGAGTTTAGACTTCCTTGAAGCTAATTTCGCACTGACCAGTTGAACAACCGGTGCCCTGTAAAGCTGTCTTAGTAGTTAAATTCTCTTCAGTCTTAGTGAGGCAATTCTTAGTAGGCTTACGGTTCTTCTGGCCATGGAAGCCGCAACCGCTATTGCTACACATAGCGCAGCTGATGCCCTCTAAAATCTCATGGGCTTCACTTTCGCTCTTTAAGCCACCACGCTTGAAGATAAGTCCGAGTGATAAGAAAAAGATGAAGACACAGAAAATGCCGAAAGATAAAAGATAAATCATACAAACCTCAAACTGTGCCGACTCAAACTAAAATCCTCTATCGGCGCTGCAATAACATAGCATAAAAAACCATAATATCGCTTATACATGACAATTTTTAACGCATTAATGCCATCACATGTTTGAAGTTGTGACCACTAGCACCCCTTGAGTACGATGAATCTGACAACACAAGGCTATTAAATTCGCTATGAAGCTCTGGCCATAATCGTATGTTTGGCGGCAGTAATTCACGCTATGAGCAAATAAAGTCCCTATCAAATGGCTTTTAGATAGGCCAATTACACGAATGTATATGCAAATCTATTGAATGTATGCCGTTCGACTACTACAATGACCAAGATCACTTAACGAGTAATCTGATTTAACGTGCCATGGGTTCGTAAAATCAGATTGCTCTTGTTAAGAGCTCTCTTAGCAAGCTTAAGCATACTGCTACAAGCAAATGATTAAAGAGCGCTCTTGTAGTTACTTTTTTAAAGGTTTGATTTTCAATGCGCACTAGTCGTTACATGCTCGCAACCTTAAAAGAGAATCCAGTTGAAGCAGCTGTTGATTCTCATCGTCTGATGTTACGTGCCGGTTTAATCCGCCAGGTTGCCTCTGGTATTTACACTTGGTTACCGACCGGCCTTCGCGTCTTACAGAAAGTAGAAGCCATCATCCGTGAGGAGATGAACGCAAAGGGCGCTATTGAAGTTTCCATGCCTGTAGTTCAGCCTGCTGACCTGTGGCGTGAGTCTGGCCGTTACGTAAAATACGGCCCAGAACTGTGCCGTTTAAAGGACAGAAAGGACAACGAGTTCGTATTAGGCCCAACCCACGAGGAAGTCATCACTGCTTTATGCCGTTATGAGATCAAGTCTCCTCGTATGCTGCCTATGAATCTCTATCAGATTCAGACTAAGTTCCGTGATGAAGTACGTCCACGTTTCGGTGTAATGCGTGGCCGTGAGTTCATCATGAAGGACGCATACTCTTTCCACATGGATCACGAGTCTTTAACTCAGACCTACAATGACATGTACGATGCTTATTCACGCGTCTTCACCCGTTTAGGTCTTACTTTCCGCGCCGTAGAGGCTGACACTGGTTCAATCGGTGGTAACCACTCTCACGAGTTCCAGGTATTAGCAGACGCTGGCGAGGATACTATTGCTTACTCTGATACCTCAAACTATGCAGCCAACATCGAAATGGCTGAGGCTTTAGCTCCAAACGAGCAGCGTGGTGAGGCTAAGGATCCATACTCTAAGGTTGCAACCCCTGGCTGCCACACTGTAGACGAGGCTGCTCAGGCTTTAGCAGAAGACACTAACAATGTACTTAAGAGCTTAGTTGTTTTAGGCGAAGAGAAGGAAGATGGCTCACGCGAGCTTATCATGCTCTGCCTGCGCGGCAATCAAGAGTTAAACGAGATCAAGGCTGGCAAGCTTAGCGGTGTTGCTGATCCTGTTGAGTTTGCAACTGATGAGCAGATCTTTGCTTTCACTGGTTCTCACACCGGTTCATTAGGTCCTGTTGGCTTCAAGGGTCGTATCGTAGTAGATCGCAACGCCAATGTTATGAGCAACTTTGCTTGCGGTGCTAACGAAGATGGCTTCCACTTAAAGAGTGTTAACTGGGATCGTGATGTTCCTACATACGAGGTTGCTGATCTGCGTAATGTTGAAGAAGGCGATCCAAGCCCAGATGGTCAAGGCACTCTGCACCTACGCAAGGGTATTGAGGTTGGTCAAGTCTTCATGCTTGGCACTAAGTACTCTGAGGCTATGGGCGCAACTGTTACCGATAAGGATGGTAAGAACATCCCTATGCTGATGGGCTGCTATGGTATCGGTGTTACCCGTGTAGTTGCTGCAGCTATTGAGCAGCACCACGATGACTACGGTATCGTATGGCCTGACTCTATGGCTCCATTCTCTGTTGCCATTGTAGCTTTAGGTCTTGGCAAGTCTGAAAAGGTTAAGGAAGCAGCCGAGAAGCTCTATAACGAGCTTGAGTCTCTTGGTATTGAAGTTCTTTACGACGATCGCGATGAGCGTGCTGGCGTTATGTTCTCTGATATGGAGCTCATTGGTATTCCACACATTATTACTGTTGGTGCTAAGGGCTTAGATCAGGGCGTTATTGAGTACAAGAACCGTCGTACTATGGAAAAGGAAAGCTTTGCTGTTGCTGATGCTGTTGCATCAATCAAGGCTAAGCTTGGGCTTAACTAAGATCTCCAACTTATATATAGCTGCATTATCAGCACTCAGGTAATGCATAAGCATCACCTAGAAATATAAGATCTCACATGGCGATCTTAAGATCGCTATGTATACTCACAAAGCCCGCATAATGCGGGCTTTTTACTTTAACAGTAATAAGATCACACCAGACAAATCCCTCTATAAGATCACGCATGATCTCATGCTCACACCACCTCACTCACGATCTCTCTACATATATAGCTGTTTAAAACTAAGATCGCTAATGCCTCGAGCATGCATATACTCTTGACTAGACGCAGCTAACACAAGATCGCTCTGAACGTTCAAAACCCCATAAAATCAATCATCCCACGATCTGCACGCTTTAACTACAGCACCATAAGATCACCACATTATTTAGAGCTGCAACAACAAAGATCGCCCAGATCATTAGTGAATCGTTTCTACTTAATGGATTACAAATGTTGAGCTTTTGCACTTGCTTTGACAGATGCTGAGATCTTGAGAGTAGAAAAAGAAAGATCAAATACCAAGGCAAAGTTTGCTTGGCTAATTATGACGTGTTTGTGTAACAAAAATGTCATCTATGCCAACCATATGATTACTATATTTTTTGTTGTAAACCGCATATATCTCTTATTTATAGGTAATTCTCAAGAGACTGCATAAGTTTTACTTATGTAAACGTTTACACAGTCTCTAAACCCTGTATATTTTGGATCTACATCTTAAAATCGACATAATTTAAAGATACAGACTGTAGCTTTTTGAATGTTAATAATGAG
The DNA here is from genome assembly GCF_902485895.1 of uncultured Anaerobiospirillum sp. NCBI lineage: Bacteria > Pseudomonadati > Pseudomonadota > Gammaproteobacteria > Aeromonadales > Succinivibrionaceae > Anaerobiospirillum > uncultured Anaerobiospirillum sp. The sequence goes on from NZ_CABTML010000007.1 coordinate 66,382, forward strand.
ATGTACAACAAAGTGTTACTAATTTATTAATCATTTTCATTTTAAACACACCCAACAAATGCCTTATATATCGTATTTATGTTAAAAAACCAGTCATACCAACAAGATATAATTAAGTTGTCATACCCGTACGATATTGCACTGTATTGGTAATATTTTCAGTTTGAGAGAAATGCACCAATTTCCGTGCACGAACACACCTTTATAGATTGGCTTATCTACGGCAAATTTTACACAGCACTGTTTTAGTGCTTAAAGAGCACGCATCTATTCGGCGATTCACTTAAACCTGCCTATCTTTAAGAAAGTATTGTTTATACACAACTTATTTTGCAATACTTTTGGTGAGTTGCCTCACATTTTTTAATTGAAACTAGTGTGTAAACGTTACCATTTTGACCTATGAAAATTTGTAACACTAGCTTATTTATCGGACAAAACCATAGTTTTAATAGCAAACTTAGCTATTTGTATAACAAAAGCCACATATTGAAAGTGGGAGAGGCCTCTCACTTTTTATCTAGACAAATCACTATCATGGTATCGAACTTAAGGTTCTTTGTGCCTTGGCTTCAAAACTCCCTGACTTGATGCATCTGTGCTTATGTTTGTCTCACACAGCTGCTAAAAGTTAGAGAACTTAGGGCACGAAAAGATGCACCGCTTAACTTTGCTACCTCATTTGAGGATTCTTAAGCGGATAGTGAAGCACTTTATCTTCAACGCTTCATTTGCATCGACTGTTGTTAGTGCCTTAAGAAATCTTTGTTTCCTTTGGAGGATTAAATCCATATGAAGAAGTCTCTTACTGCTATCGCCGCTGCCGCTTTATTTGCAACCGCCGCTGTTGGCACCGCCCAGGCTGAAGACGTCCTTATCGGCTCATGCATTTACAAGTTCGACGACACCTTTATGACTGGCGTTCGTAACAACATGCAAAAAGCAGCTGAGGCTGTTGGCGCAGAGATTGAGTTAGTAGACTCACAGAACCGCCAGCCAATGCAGAATGACCAGGTTGATACCTTCATCACCAAGGGCGTTAACGCTCTGATCATCAACCCAGTAGACCGTTCTGCTGCTGGTCCTTTAGCTGACAAGGCTAAGGCTGCTGACGTTGCTATCGTTTACATCAACCGTGAGCCTGATGCAAAGGTATTAAAGGGCTACGATAAGGCCTTCTACGTAGGCGCTCGTGCTGAAGAGTCTGGCACTATCGGTGGTCAGTTAATCGCTGAATACTTCAAGGCCCACCCAGAGGCAGACAAGAACAAGGACGGCAAGTTACAGTACATCTTAATCAAGGGCGAGCAGGGTCACCAGGACGCTACCTTACGTTCTGAGTACTGCGTAAAGGCAATGAAGGACGCTGGTCTTGACATCGTTGAGATTGGTTCTGACAACGCTAACTGGGATAAGGTTCAGGGCCACGACAAGATGAAGAACTTCATCACCTCTTTAGGCGTTGAATCAATCGAAGCTGTTCTTTGCAACAACGACGACATGGCTTTAGGCGTAGTTGAGGCTCTCAAGTCAGAAGGCTACAACTTAGGTACCGATGGTAAGGATCCTTCTAAGTTCATCCCAGTTGTTGGTGTTGACGCTACCGCTCCAGCTCTTCAGGCTATTTCTAAGGGTCAGCTCTTAGGTACTTCCTTAAACGACGCTGTTAACCAGGGTACTGCTGCTGTTCGTATCGCTAACCAGGTTGCTCAGGGCAAGCCAGTTGACGAGGCTTCAATCGGCTACACCGTAACCGACGGCAAGTACGTTTGGATTCCATACGTACGTGTAACTGCTGAGAACTACAAGGACTTCCAATAATCCTTCTCTCAGAAGTTAAGCTAAGCAGATAGGACTTTGCTTTAGCTGAGTAACCAATCTGTACTTCAAAACGGGGCCTACTCAGGCCTGTCCTGAGTAGGCCCTTGTTCTTAGTGCAAAATACAATCTATCTGTTTTCACGCTGCGCCTCATGATCCTTTGGGTCATGGGGCTGAGTGCGTAGAAGCGGGTGAGTTTTCACTCGCTCAAAGGTTCATAAAGTTATTTAAGGTTTTGCCCAAAGATAGCTAACGGGCCTTTGGATAGTGGCAGTAATTCATACAGCCACTGGGTAAAAGACTGAAGTTTTAGATATGTAAATGAGGGGTTAACTACAGCGACACTCGCTTTAGTTAGTTCTTCTATAGCAAGATGTAGAACTTTCAAGCACTAATAGACATTCGTTCATTTGCTTTTCAGAAGATAAGGTTCAAAGGTTTTTAATGTGGACTCTATCTTAAGATAAGCCCACATCTTTTCTTCACTTGTAGCGCTTTTCACTTTCAGCATTGCGCTGAATCATAGCCTGCAAGCATTAGAACCTCTTAGACATGAAGATACAGTTCTGACAATACTACTTGTTAGTCAGTATCTTAAGTCATTTTGTAGTATCGATACTTGATACTTTTTCTTAAGAGGCTCAAAAATGCTCTTACAAGGTGGTTTTTTAAAAGCTCCTAAGCCGAAAAAACCGCATGCATGCAAGACATCGTAGCATTTTGGTGAATATTACGATTTACCAAAGTGCTTAACAATGACGATGTTGGTAAGGGCTAAAACAAGAAAACTAATTGAATGTGATTACTATTAGTCGCCATCTTAAGCATCTATTGTCATGGTTTACCGTGGTTACAAGGTGACAAGATTGCCAAGCTAGTGGAACTACTCAAGCTATCCTCTTAAGATTTTCAGTCTGGTTGCAGTAAGAGGATCTTTTTTCATGAGTCAGTACGTCCTTGAGATGAACGACATTGTGAAGCGCTTCCCTGGTGTATTGGCACTCGATCATGCCAATCTAAAGGTAAGACCTGGTACTGTTCACGCTCTTATGGGTGAGAATGGTGCAGGTAAGTCTACGCTCATGAAATGTCTATTCGGACTGTATCATCCTGATGAGGGCACCATTTTATACAATGGTAAGAGCATCAATGATATTCCGAACACCAAAGCAGCTCTGGCCATGGGTATCTCCATGATTCACCAGGAGCTTCACCCAATCCGTTTCCGTTCTGTTATGGAAAACGTATGGATTGGTCGTTTCCCTACCAAGTTTGGCTTCGTTGATCACAAAGCTATGTACGATCAAACCGTTGAGCTCTTCAAGAGCATTGGTTTGGACGTAGATCCAGCAGTTAACGCAGGTAAGGTTTCTGCCTCTAAGTTACAGCTGGTGGAAATTGCTCGCGCTATCTCCTACGACGCTAAGATCATCATCATGGACGAGCCAACCTCTTCTCTTACCGAGAACGAAGTTGAGTATCTGTTCAAGATTATCAACAAGTTAAGAGACGAAGGCCGTTCTATCATCTATATCTCTCACAAGATGGAAGAAATTTTACGCATCTCTGATGACGTAACCATCATGCGAGACGGTAAATTTATCGGCACTTACTTAGCTAAAGATATTGATCAAGACTTCATCATCAAGAAGATGGTGGGTCGTGATATGTCCAACCGTTTCCCTATACGTGATACTGCTCCATCTGAAGAAGTTATTCTTGATGTTAAGCACTTCACTGCTGAAGATAAGCGTTCTTTCAAGGATGTTAACTTCCAGCTGCACAAGGGCGAGATCTTAGGTATCGGTGGTCTGGTTGGTGCTCAGCGTACCGAGCTGGTTGAGGCCATCTTCGGTCTGAGAGCTTTAGCTGGTGGCGAACTTTACAAGAATGGTAAGAAGATCGAAGTTAAGTCTGTTCGTGACGCTAAGCGTAATGGTATTGCGCTGCTCACTGAAGAGCGTCGTCAAAACGGTATCTTCGGCATTCTGTCAATTCTCGACAATACCCTTATTGCAGCACAAAGCACCTTTGCCAAGATGGGTGTTCTTGATGATGCTAAGCGTATTCCAGCTGCTGAGGCCTCATGTAAAGAACTGCGCGTTAAGACCCCTAACTTAGATACTCCAATTAAGAACTTATCTGGTGGTAACCAGCAGAAGGTTCTGATTGCTCGTTGGCTCTTAACCAACTCTGACATCATCATCTTCGACGAACCAACTCGTGGTATCGACGTAGGTGCTAAGTACGAAATCTATACCTTAATGCTTGATCAGGTTAAGCAGGGCAAGTCAATCATCATGATTTCCTCTGAAATGCCTGAACTTATGGGTATGTCTGATCGAATCATGGTTATGTGCGAAGGCCACGTAACTGGATTTGTTGATAAAGAAAACTTTGACCAAGTAGAAATCATGCGCTTGGCTTCAAGCTTTAAGAAGTAGAGAGGGCTTTATGGCTAATACTATTTCACAGAACTCTTACTACAAGGCTCTGACCGGCCTGGGAGTTGCTGTCGTTGTTCTGGGCGCAATTCTTTTCTTCGCTCATATCAAGACTTTATATGATCTTCCAATCATCCTGATGATCATCGGTGCTTGGATGACCCTGCAAAATGGCTGGAGATTAACCCACCCACGTGCAGGTGCTGCAGACATTATTATTAACTCTAAAACGCTGAATAACGTTTTAACCAACTACGCCATCATCATCGCGATGGTTGTGCTGGTCTTAATCATCTGTATCATGCAGCCTCGCTTCATGCAGATCCGTGTGGTACTCGACATTATGACTCAGTCATCCACCAAGTTGATTATTGCACTGGGTATCTGCTTTACCTTAGTAATCGCAGGCTGTGACCTTTCAGCTGGTCGTATTGTAGGTTTAGCTGCAGTTATCTCAACTTCCATGTTACAGACAGCTGATTATGGCAACCGCTTCTTCCCTGAATTAGCTCAGTTACCATTATTCATCCCAATTCTTGTAGCTGTATGTATCTGTATGTGCTTCGGTGCCTTGAACGGCTTCTTAGTAGCACAGTATGAGATGCACCCATTCATTGCAACTCTGGCAACTTCTGTTATCGTTTACGGTTCTTGCTCACTGTACTTCGACTTACCACCTAACAACTCACAGCCAATTGGTGGTGTACGTCCAGACTTCGCAGCTTTAGGTCAGACTAAGTTCTTCCAGGGCGGCGGCTTCCCAGGCGTATCCATTCTGATTCCTATTGCTGCTGTTATCACCGTTGCTATCTGGTTCGTACTGAACAAGACCATCTTCGGTAAGAACGTATACGCATTAGGCGGTAACCGTGAAGCAGCTGTTGTTGCTGGTGTTAACGTTTACGCTACCAACCTCTTCATCTTCATCCTCGCAGCTGGCCTCTATGGTATCGCTGGTGTGCTCGAAGCAGCACGTACCGCTGGTGCTACTAACCAGTACGGTATGGGTTACGAGCTTGACGCCATCGCAGCTTGCGTAGTAGGTGGTGTATCTCTGATGGGTGGTATCGCAACCGTATCAGGCATTATCGCTGGTGTATTCGTATTCACCATTATTACTTACGGTCTGCAGTTCATCTCCGTATCCCCAATGTGGCAGCAGGTTATTAAGGGCATCATTATTGCCACCGCTGTTGCTATCGATATGGGTAAGTATCGTAAGAAGAACTAATCATTTAGTTCTCTTATTAAAAAGAGGCGTCCTTTATAAAAGGGCGTCTTCTTTAAAACCAAATCTCTTAGCTAAAGGCACAATTGACTTTACGATAGTGCCTTTAGTTAGTTACTCCAAGCTTTAGCAAAGCGCTTTTCATGCTCAATGCTTGTGACCTTATAAGGCAAAAGCATGTAATCAAAAGCCCATGCCTAAGCTTGTAAAGTAAGACACCGTTTAAACCTTGTCTTATAGATGTCACACATGCATGTGATGTCACCAGGGGTGTAGTCTTCTCTACGCCCTTTTTGTGCTCCCTCCTCTAGCTACTCCCCATCTTCTAACTAATCACATCTTCATCAATTCACTCTACCCGAGATCTTTTACTCAAACCAGCTCAATCCGCGCTACCCAAGCTGTTTTCACTCAAACCAGCTCAATCCACGCTACCCAAGCTGTTTTCACTCAAATACTCATCAATCTACGCTACCCAAGCTGTCTTCATTTATCTGCAGCAACCACATTCCATCTGGTGCTTTAACTATAACTATCTTTCCTACTACATCAGCGACCATTTTATTTCTTATGCTTAAGCTAAGCGTGTAATTGCTTTGCTAGTGCAGCTCTTTAGAGCGCCCGCCCCCGAAGCTTCGCTACTGTCTCCCTCTGTCTCTTAAGCCATTAGAGTTGTGCCTGATAAGTAAAAGACAAAAAAATACCGCAGGGCTGTAAAGCTGCTGCGGTACTTTTGAATGGCTTATCGCCAAATGATTGAGGGGCGTTTGAGATTACTTGGTATTTTCAAGGCCCTTGCCGAACCACTTAACGTGCAGAGCATCAAGCTCGCCAGAGGCAGAAATCTTCTCAAAGCCTTCATTGAGCTTCTTTAACAGCTCTTCATTGCCCTTACTTACAGCAACACCGAACTGATCTACATTGTCCTTGAACTTAGGATCAACAAACTCAACAATGTCTTTTAAGTTAGACTTCTGCAGGTAGTAAAGGTTAACTGGACGATCGTTAATCACAGCCTCACAACCGCCGTTAGATAACTCCATAATCGCATCGGACTCATTGTTTAAAGCCTTAATGTTATCTTTGGAGATAGTCTCAGCAAAAGCGTGGCCAGTGGTACCGATTTGCACGCACAGAGTCTTGCCCTTAAGTGCATCAGCAGAAGTGTACTCAGCCTCCTTGTCCTTCTTAATGAGGATAGAAAGGTTTGAGTTGTAATAGCCCTCAGTGAAGTCTACACGCTTCTGACGAGCCTCAGTAATGGTCATGCCAGAGATGATAGCATCAATGTTGCCAGTAATCATTGATGGAATCAGACCATCAAATGGCATGGACTCGATCTGAACAGTATCACCATTTGCCTTAGCAATAGCATTGATGAGATCGATATCAAAGCCAACTACATTACCGTCCTTATCTACAAACTCAAAAGGAGCGAAAGTTGGGTGAGTACCAACCTTAATGGTGTCTGCAGAGGCAGTAGAGGTAAAACCACATAAAGCTGCGCCTAAAGTTAAGGCTACTAAGGTATTCTTAAACAAGATAAAACTCCAAATGTTCAATAAATAGGTTGAGCTGCCGAGGTCTATCTCGTTTATGGAGATGATACTTACCAAGAACTATTTCTAATAGCTAAACTATCATGCTCCAAACAGCTGAATGTATCGGATTGTAGCACCCGCAAACCGTGCTGCTTTAAAAGTGTACATGTGAGGGCATAAATGCACCTATTACATGCACAATCGTCTATATATGCACTGTTATGGACTAAGCAAAAACTAGCAAATACATAATTCTCAGGTGCATTAGCCCTACTCGTGAGCAAGCTAAGACACTGTGCAAGCAATGGGTTCACTGCCTAAGGGGCTATCTGTTTATTCCTTGTCTGTGCTCTGAAATCTTTACTTTTGCATGATGAATCGCATGTATTAGTGATGTCTTTTCTGAGGTTTTGGCGATCTCACTTTTAGCAAAAGCTGATATTTATAGGATTTATAAACACAAAGCGTGAGATGGATATTATTTATCGATCTTTCACTGTTTTAATGTTTGACTTTATCCCGAGTCACAATTATTCTTAATATCAATAATTTGTTGTGTTAAAAATTTCCATTGGAAATAATCATCAGCAAGTCATAATTCTTCTATTAGACGAGTTCGACTTTGATTACTAGTTGGCCATAGAGCCAATTTTTTTAGCAAACTTAATTTCCATTAGAAACTTTTGCAATAAGGAACTAAACATGAAGGTTGTAATTATCGGTGGTGTAGCAGGCGGTGCAACAGCTGCAGCCCGTATGCGTCGTAATTGTGAAGATGCAGAAATCGTCTTAATTGAGCGAGGTGATTACATCTCTTACGCCAACTGTGGTCTTCCATACTATTTAGGCGGCGTGATTTCCGATCGTGACGACCTTTTTGTTCAGACCCCAGCAAGCTTTGGTAAGCGCTTTAATGTTGACGTTCGTGTACAGCAGGAAGTTACAGCAATTGACAAGGACGCCAAGAGCTTAACCATCCGCACGCGTGACGGCAAAGAATACACCGAGAGCTATGACAAGCTCTTACTCTCCCCTGGTGCCGCTCCAGTTCGTCCACCACTTCCAGGCATCGACAACGAGGGTATCTTCACCCTGCGTAACGTACACGATACTGATGCTATCAAGTCATACATGCAGACTCACGATGTACAGCAGGCTGTTATCGTTGGTGGTGGCTTCATCGGCCTTGAGATGGCTGAAAACTTAGTTCACTCAGGTGTAGAGGTTTCTGTAGTTGAAATGGCCAACCAAGTTATGGGCCCTATCGACTACTCCATGGCTGCCATCGTTCACCAAGAGCTCGTAAATAACGGCGTTAAGCTCTACTTAGAGCAGGCTGTTGAGTCCTTTGAAAAGGTTGATGCTGGTTTACAAGTTAACTTCAAGTCAGGCATCAAGACTCAAGCTCAGCTCGTTATTCTCTCTATTGGTGTTCGCGCTGAGACCAAGCTGGCTGTTGATGCTGGCATCGAATTAGGCGAGATGCGTGGCATTAAGGTAGATAAGTACTTAAAGACCTCTGCAAATGATGTTTATGCAGTTGGTGATGCTATTGAGTACCCACACCCAATTACCGGCAAGCCATGGCTCAATTTCTTAGCCGGCCCTGCTAATCGTCAGGCCCGCATAGTTGCCGATAACATTATCTTCGGCGATAAAGTAGTTTATGAAGGTTCAATTGGTACTGCAGTAGCCAAGGTCTTTGGCCTTACTGTAGCCTCTACCGGTCTGCCATCAAAGCGTCTTGATTTAATGGGCATTGACCACATCGGTTCATATACCCACAGCGCAGCTCATGCCTCTTACTACCCAAGTGGCGGCATGCTCGACATCAAGATCACCTTTGATAAGAAGACTGGTCAGCTTTATGGTGCACAGGTTGTTGGTCCTGAGGGCGTAGACAAGCGCATTGATGAGTTTGCTATGGTCATCAAGCACAAGGGCACCATCTATGACCTGATGGAGTTAGAACATGCTTATGCTCCACCATTCTCATCAGCTAAAGATCCTGTAGCTATTGCTGGCTACGTTGCTTCCAACCTGATTGAGGGTCGTTGTGAAGCCATCGGTTGGCGTGAACTTAGAGACATCGATCGAGACTCTATCGCTCTTATCGACGTACGTACCCAAGAAGAGCACTCTGTGGGTCACATTCCAGGTGATGTAAATATTCCTCTTGATAGCCTGCGTGATCGCCTCAGTGAGATCCCTCGTGATAAGAAGGTGGTTATTTACTGCGGTGTTGGCCTGCGTGGCTATGTTGCCTGTTGTATCCTCAAGGGTCATGGCTTTAACAACGTTGTAAACCTCAGTGGTGGTTTACGTACTTACAGTATTGCAAATGCGAAAGTTCCTATGCCCAGTAGTAGCTCATCCGTAACTAAAGCATCTAACTGCAGCTCCGGCTGCTCCACCGCCTCATCTCAGGTAGCATCAGGTGAGGTTGATTTAAGCAATGTAGAGAAGGTTATTGATGCCCGTGGTCTGCAGTGTCCAGGCCCTATCCTTAAGCTCAAAAAGGGTATTGAGGAGTTACAAGACGGCCAAGTAGTTCAGATCACCGCTGCTGAGGTTTCCTTTACTCGTGATGCTGAGTCATGGTGTAAGTCCACTGGTAACACCTTCATCAAGGCAGAGAACAAGGACGGCGCATGGCAGGTATTCATCCGTAAGGGTGGCACCACTGCACTTGCCGAGGCTCAAGGCTCCATGAGTGCCTGTGCAGCAACTGCTTTAGCTCCAAAGAATGATGGCAAGACCTTCATCATGTTCTCAGATGATCTGGATAAGGCATTAGCTACCTTTGTTCTTGCTAACGGCGCAGCAGCAACTGGTAAGAAGGTAACCATCTTCTTCACATTCTGGGGCTTAAACGCTATCAAGAAGATTGATAAGCCAGCCGTTGAGAAGGACTTCTTTGGCAAGATGTTCGGCATGATGCTGCCATCAAGCACTCACGGCCTCAAGCTCTCTAAGATGCACATGATGGGCGCTGGAACTAAGATGATGCGTTACCTCATGAACAAGAAGGGTATTGAGTCACTCGAGTCCTTACGTCAACAGGCTATCGACAATGGCGTTGAGTTCATCGCCTGCGAGATGTCCATGGATGTTATGGGCGTTAAGAAGGAAGAGTTACTCGATAACGTTACCTTAGGCGGCGTTGCTACTTACATGGAACGCGCTGACCACGCTAACGTAAACCTCTTCATCTAGCAACTAAAGTGTATGCAGCTAAAAGTCGCTTAAAACTGCATACCTTAAAGCGGTAGAGAAAATAACCTCTACCGCTTATTTAAAAAGATTTAATCCCTCTTTACAAAGACATCTTGCAATTGCAGCTAAGTGACGCATCTTTAGGCAAAAGTTCACCTAACACTGACAAGTTAGCTGCAGTTTCAAGATCTATTAAAGAGTAAAAGTTTTCAACAAAGCAAGCGCAATCTGCAGGCGGGAGCTAGTTGCTACCGCCTGTTCCTATTTGTATGGTATACAGTAGATTTTTGACACTTGCTATTTGACACCTGCTTACTCATGGGGGAAGCACCTTAGCCTGTGCTCTTTCATGATTGGTACATGAGGTGAATTTATAACCTTAGTTTCTGTGCTAACTGCGCACCTATCAGCAACTATTGCCTAGAAAAGAGCGATTTGGCCTTATCTAGGAACATATACAACAAACATAAGCCCCAAATTATTTGCTCTTAAAATAGCGCTTAATTTTCTAAGCTTTATTGCTTGTTGCATCTTTTAGCTTTCAAGTGCACGCGTAATGGTTTAGCATATGTCGAACTATCAAATAGTTTCGCCACAATGTAACTGGAGCCTCGAATCGATGGAAAAGATCAAGTGCATTTGTCTCATGCGAGACCTGTTTAGGGCTCTATCAGTTTTTGAAGAGCGCTTAACTCAAGCTTACGGCGTAAGTCTCAATGAGGCTATGGTTATGTGTTCTATTGGTAAAGAGTATATTGCTGCAAGCACTATCTCTGAGCGCACCGGCCTTACCGCCTCTCACACTTCTAAAGTAATCCGCTCAGCAGAGGAAAAGGGCTTACTAGTCCGTAGCCTGTGTGATGAAGATAAACGTAAGATGTACTTTTCTTTAACTGATGAGGCTAAGGCCATCTTAGAAAAGATTCGTAACCAAGGCGTTGAAATCCCAGAAATGCTTCAGCCTCTCTTCGACAGCCACTAAATTACCTTTGCTATCAGGCCTCACGGCCTGATACATCTTCCCAAGATATATTGTCCCCAGATATTTTTCCCAAGCTATATTTTCCCACCCCCAAACATCTCCACTGCAAGCGCATTTTGCCAAGTACGCATTACGCTTAAAGGCCCCATCTACGCTAAAAGACCCAATCTAAGCTCCAAGCACTCATCTATGCTCTTGGACCTCTTAGCGTATTAGCCCCAATCAGGCTACTGCTATCACCTTTTCTTATACTGAGGCATTGGATTGGTTAACTAATACAGCTGTAAATAAGCATCGGATTGTTTTAATAATGTTAGGCTGCACATACTTTTGAATGACGTTTTGCTCGCGCTTAATGGGCTAATGAGATGGGATTGCAGCTTAGAAAGCTTAGCTTAGTTTGTCTGGCAGGAGCTCTAGTGAGCGTGTGTTTACATGCTTTAGACTAAAAAAAACGCGAGCTAATGCTCGCGTTTGGAATACTGCTGCCAACAGCCAAATATGAGGCTATGGGCTGTTGCAGGATTAAGTGATGGTAATCGATTAGATGATCACGAGACGACCTTCGATAGCACCTGCTTGATCAAGTGCCTCTAAGACTGACATGAGATCACCTGGAGCCAGACCAACTTCATTGATAGCTCTTACGAGGTCATCAAGAGTGGTGCCGGTGTCAAACTTGAACATACGGCCCTGCTTTTCTTCAACAGCGATACCTGAGTTAGGAACAACAGCGGTACGGCCTCTTGAGAAAGGTGCAGGCTGAGAAACTTGTGGATCTTCGTTTACAGTAACAGTTAAGCCACCGTGGGTAACTGCAACTGGACGCAGTCTAACTGATGCGCCAACTACGATGGTGCCAGTACGAGAGTTAACTACGATACGGGCCTCTTCCTTACCTTCAGTGATGTCGAGATTCTCTAAAGCTGAGAGGAACTCAACACGCTTAGCTGGATCACGTGGAGCGCTTACGCGGATGGATACAGCGTCCTGAGCTAAAGCTGAGCCGGTACCATAAATAGAATTGATAGTATCAGCTACATTCTTAGCAGTGGTGAAATCAGCACGGTCAAGGTTAAAGGTAATGGAATCGGTGAGGTTGAAATCGTTAGGGATTTCACGCTCTACGGTAGCGCCATTTACGATACGACCAACAGTTGGGGTGTTTACAGTTACACGAGAACCGTCAGCGCCTTCAACACCAAGACCACCTACAACTAAGGAGCCCTGAGCGATAGCGTAAACGTTGCCGTCAATACCACGTAGCATGGTCTGCAAGAGTGAGCCACCACGTAAAGAGTCGGCTTCACCAATGGCAGATACTGTTACATCAATAGTCTGACCAGGCTTTGAAAATGGAGGCATTTCAGCGTGAACTACTACTGGAGCTACGTCAGAGATCTTGATACTGGTGTTATCAGGAATCTTAATGCCGAAATTGTTGAGCATGGAACGGAAAGACTGCTCAGTGAACTTTGAGTTACTCTCACCAGTTCCAGTAAGACCAGCTACCAGACCGTAACCTACCAGCTGGTTGCTTCTTACGCCTTGTACAGAGGCCAGATCCTTTAAACGTGCAGACTGAGCTGCAGTCATAGCCAGGCCAACTACACAAGTAAGGGCGACTAAAATCTTAAAAAGACGCATATTGAATCCTTGCAGCCACAAAAGCTGTCATGCAAATTGATTCATCTGTGCAAATGAGTTTTGTCAGCGCTTCACAACATCCTCTAGATGATGCGCTCTTGCATCATCATAAAGTAGCTACAAAACAAAACTAGAAGAAGACGTTGAATGCACTGTTAAAGAAGCGGCTTAACCAACCACGCTCTTGGGTGTTAGCAAAGTCACCAGTGCCACCGTACTGAATACGAGCGTTAGCAATACGCTGTGATGAAACAGTGTTGTCTGAGCTTACGTCTTCAGCACGAATAATTCCGGTTACACGGATGTACTCGTTACCATTGTTAAGCATCAGCCACTTTTCACCGCGTACTACGAGGTTGCCGTTAGCTAAAACCTTTACGACACTTACAGAGATGTTACCCTTCAAGCTATTTGACTGGTTAGCATCTGAAGTACCGTTGAAATCGGATGAGTTAGAGAGACCTAAAGAAGTATCGTAACCACCTGCAGTAATTGGACGACCGCCCACAGTAACTGCGCCGATGTTTACGTTATTCTCTTTGCCTAAAGAGGTACCTGCATTCTTAGAGGCGCTAGTACGCTCTTCTAATACTACAGAGATTAAGTCACCAACTTTATGCGCACGGGTATCTGTGTATAAGCCATTATTCGACGAATATGGATTGAACAGACTTCCTGTAGGCACAGCAGTGGTGTAGTCCTCTTCAGGGAGAGCAGGAGCAAAGTCAGGATCATCTGGCTGAGGCCCCATAGCATCGAGTGCACAGCCTGTCAGGATGAATGGCATGAGCGCAGCAATAGCGCATACCTTAATATTCGTCATAGCTTTCACCATCGGTAAACTATCAGTTTTGCCAAATCCAAAGATCCCCACTACAGCGTTGCTGTTTAGTGGCAGCAAATCTTTAGCTTGGTTTCTTAGCATACAAACTAAAAAGCGCCTCTAACTAGGCCCAGATTTATTAACACTGAGCCTAAGTTTTGGAGGCTATGCTTTAGTTTGCAAGTTAAGCTAAGCCATATAAAGCTTAGCTTTAAGCGCTTACTAAGCTTTAAACTGACTGGATTAAAGAACCCATCATAGTGTCTACGGTGGTCAGAACCTTGGAGTTCATTTCGTAAACACGCTGAGCCTGAATCAGGTTAACGAGTTCTTCGGTAACCTTTACGTTAGAAGTCTCGAGCTGGCCCTGACGAATGGTACCAATACCGTTTTCGCCTGCTACACCCTGAATTGGGTTACCAGATGCGGAGGTCTCTAAGTAGAGGTTGTTACCGATTGGCTCAAGACCGCTCGGATTGATGAAGTTGGTTACGGTAATCTGGCCGATGTCCTGAGACTGAGTCTGACCTGCAGTCTGAACAGAAACCTGACCATCGATAGAAATACTAATACCGGTAGCGTCCTCAGGAATGGTGATCTGAGGTAAAAGGGTATAACCCTCGGCAGTTACAATGGTGCCTTCTTCGTTCTTGGTGAACTGACCATTACGGGTATAGGCTGTGGTGCCGTCTGGCATTTCGATCTCGAAGAAGCCAGAGCCGTTGATCATAATGTCAAGAACGTTATCAGTTGACTCTACGTCACCCTGAGCGAAGTTCTTCTGAGTTGCAACTACGCGGGAACCTGCACCTACCATTAAGCCTTCAGGTAAGAAAGCGTCAGCAGTGGAACGACCACCTGGCTGATTTACCTTTTGGTAGAGCAGATCTTCGAAAATTGCACGTGACTTTTTAAAGCCGACAGTTGATGCGTTAGCAAGGTTATTAGAAGTCACAGAGATATTGGTCTGCTGTGAATCTAAACCAGTCTTACAAATCCATAAAGCTGGGATCATGATTACATAGCCTCTTTAATCATAGCTTAATAAACGGTTCTGCGCGTCGTCCATCTCACCGGCAGACTGCATCATCTTTACCTGAGTATCGTATTGACGCTGAATACGGATAAGACTAGTCAATTCTTCGACAGGATTAACGTTGGAAGCTTCAAGCATACCGCTGCGAATTGCTACTGTGTCGTCCTGATCTAAAGGTGCGCCATTGCGACCACGGAACAGACCGTCATAGCCCTTTTCAATGCTACGAACGTCAGGGTTTACAAGCTTGATACGCTGATAGGTTTCTACCACGTTGGCATCTGCGCCCATTGGCTTGCCAGTGATATAGCCATCAGAGTTAATATCGATCTGATCTAATGGAGCTGGGAGTACGATCTGATTGCCGTCCTCATCAAGAACGTCAAGACCGTTAGAGGTACGCAGCACACCGTCGGAACCTAAAGATAAGTTACCGTAGCGTGTGTATGCCTCACCACCAGTCTTATCGCGAACTGCAATAAAACCATCACCTTGCAGTGCGATATCCAATGTACGACCAGTAGTCTGCATGGCACCACCGTCAAAGTTGTAACCAGGCAACTCGGTCATAGCAAAGGCACGAGTAGGATAAGCATCACCAAAGACGCTCATTGCACGGGTATTTTCAAACTCTGCCTTGAAGCCAGTAGTGTTAGCGTTAGCAAGGTTATTTGAACGTACGGACAAGGAATGGAAATTTTCCTTGGCTCCGGCCATTGCGACCCATAACAAATTATCCATTTGGACCTCCGAAAAACATTAGATCACACCTAATTGTGCAACTGATGTGCCATACTTGTTAAACCGCATATATAAGCCGTTTATAAGGCATAAAAAGTCATTTTTTTGAATCTAAAACACCCCCAAAACTCATACTTTTCATAACTTTTTTAAAATATCCTCACCACCGCCCCACAGCCCCCGCTAAAACATGATAAATATCGCATCCATCTCGAATATCAAACTTCTTCAAAAAGATCATCCTTAACGATGATCACTCGATCATTGTTAAGATCTTGACCACTAGTAAGATGACGATCCCAAACTCACAAGCACACTGCTACAGCTACAGCGCAACTCCCAAGATCAATATTCACATCTAAGTTCACTTAACCATTAGCGCTTTATCACCAGAGAAGATCGCATAAATTTCGTGTTTACAGCGCATCTCCATACGGCCAGGTAGAAAAGATCTCTAATAGCGACCAAAGCTTAGTTAAGATCTTTGATCTGCAAACCACTAGTGCCAACATTTTGGCCCTCGACACTAGACCACGCTTAGGTTTATGAGTGTCAAGAAAGCGATCACATCCACTCAAAAGATCACAGCCATTCACCCCTGGCGATCTTAAAAACCGTCACAACCCTACTCTCTCTAAGATCTCAAGTTCACTGCCTGCCACCAGTTCAAATAAGATCTTATGAATGACTACTAAACTCTACATAAGATCTCAAGATCACAGGTCACCACCAATTCAAAATAAGATCTTAGGAATGACTACTACTAAACTCTACATAAGATCTTAAGATCGCCAATAAGTCGGCTAAAAGAGAGCTCAAGATCGCCGATACCGATAGCTGCTAGCAATCTTAAGATCACTACTTCGTCTATACCTAGTGAGATCTTATGAAGACAGAGCTATACGGCTTTATTTTCAGATCGTGAGTCAATGAGCTCATTAGACAGGCATGACGCTATAAACGCCGTGTTCTTATTCATTACCCATGACACGATCTTGCTTAGGGCTTGATAGTGTTACTTTGTCGAAGAGCTGGTCAATGATCTTATGTTCAGGACATTAATGGTTAGAAGTGTACTTCGAGCGCTTTAGAGAGCCTGATGCTAGGCTTGGAAAGGTGGGATGTAAGCGAAGGCTTCAGCGTTAACGTTAACGTTAGCTTCAGCGTGAGCTTAGCTTAGCTTAGTTAGGTGAGCAGTAGTTGCAGTTAATGGGTGTTTTGGTTGCGCTCAAAAAAACAAAGGCCAGCATGAGCTGGCCTTGTGCGAGGATAGTGGCGTGAAGCCCTGTGCAAGGGCTACTGCGTTGCAAACAATAGCCTTGTCTATCAAATAAGATAAGACTACAGGGTAACGCGGTTTGCCTTTTCGAAGGACATTTCGCCTAAACCTGACAGGTTGAGCATGGTGTCCTTTAAGGTCTTGCCAAGGGTAACTGAGGATACGAAGCCTAAGCCCTTGGTCTTTAAGTTAACTGACTGGCCGTTGCTTGCGGTACCAGTTACTTCGATTACATAGCGACCTGGGTTGCAGTAGGTGTACTTGTTCTCTTCACCTTCTGGCTTGGTCTCGCCATCTGGCTTAGTTTCTGGCTTTGCATTTGGATCAGTTGGCTTGCCATCAGCATCTGTACCTGAACCGTTTGCAGCAAGCTTGGTAGCTGGATCCTTATCGCCACCGGTGCCACCAGTAGTGCCGCCTTCGGTAGTACCACCATCAGGCTTACCCTCTGGCTTACTCTCAGGCTTAACAGGACCATCCGGAGATAAAATGCCTGGCCATGCATACTTGATTTCGCCGGTGATGGACTCAGCAGTATCAGTGTATACAACCTGACCAGTAACAGAATCTTTAATAGTGAGCTTAACATCGGAGTAAGTCTCATCGCCTGCGTCAATTGACCATAAGGCAGGGGATGATGGGGAACCACCGAAGTAGCCCTGGTTCTTATCGGTGTAAACGTAAGTACCGATAAGGTTAGTTGCGTTCATTGCAGATGAAGCACCTACAGATGAAAGCACATTATCCATGTTGCTGTTAATGGAGTTTAAGCTCTCAACCATGGATAACTGTGACATCTGAGAAACCAGCTGGTTGTTATCGGCAGGCTTGGTAGGATCCTGAGCCTGAAGCTGGGTAGTCAGAAGTAATAAGAAGTCTTTCTGGGTAAGGACTTGATCCTTTACCTTACTAGCAGCGTCTTTGATGTCCTCTTGTGGCTTAAGACCAGCAGAACCGTAATCAAAGTTACCATTGCCGCCCTGGCTCTGGTCAGGAGCTGGTGCAGTGGCACCACCGTTAGTACTAGAAGTGCGGCCCATTGGGTTAAAGCCAGTATCTGCTTTAGCACCTGCATTGTTTAAGGTGTTTCTAGCAAGATTGTATGGATCCCATGCGGATCCGCCGTTTTGGCCACTACTTAATGGATTAAAGCCTGGCATGATTTCCTCGCTAATAAATTCTGCGCGTAAGCTATGCCTCATGAACATAGCAAAGCATTGTTGTGCCCAAGCTAAGTAATAGATCGATTTGCAACAGATGATCTGACATAGCTTTAGCCAATACGATTACTCAGTTATATACACTTTTTGTGCCAAATCATGCCCTAACACCTAACCTTGCAAACAATCATGATAGATAAGCCTCGCAAATAGCCTTAAGCCTCATCAATTTTCCTTAAACTCAGCCTCTGTGTCTCAGCTTTATATGTGTTTGCTCATGCTAATACGATCTGTCAAAAACACGGCCATACATGTAGCCACAATCTGATCTCTAGACATTTTTCAAACAAGTATATTTTTCAAACAAGCCTATTCATGCGGCTATTTAGGCACAGATCTTAAATTACGAGGCTATAATCAAACAAAAACGATTTGCCTAGAATCATCATCAAAACTAGGTATTAAGGAGTCTATATGTCAGAGCTTTTACAAGAACAGGACGTTGCCAAGTCATATCGTATTTTAGGTTTAGGCGCTACTACCTTAGTTGGTGCTGCGCTTGATGGCGATGTTAACTACATGGCTGCAGCCTGGGCTGGCGTGAGTGACTTTGATAAGGGCTACGTTGTAGTGGCAAAAGATCACTACACGCGTAAGCTCATCGAAAAGTCAGGCCGCTTCTTACTTTGCTACCCTGGTGCAGGCATTGTTGAAACAGTCATGAAGCTCGGTACTGTCTCAAAAAATGATGAGAGTAAAAAGCTTGAGCTTTCTGGTGCTCAGTTCATCGAGCAAGAAGGCTTTTCTCTGCCACTGATCAAAGGCTGCTCAGCTTACTTAGAGTATGAGGTTATTAAAGAGCCTCATATGGAAGATGAGTACGACATGTTCTTTGGTAAGTGCTTACGTGTAGTTACAGACTCACGTGTCTATCGCGATAACCACTGGCACTTTGATAGCGCTCCAGATGAGCTGCGCACCCTGCACTATGTAGCAGGTGGCCATTTCTACACCATCGGCAAGGAGCTTGTGCTCCCTCAATATGGTGACGAATGATCTCAATATCTTCAATCATGAAGCACAAGCAGCTCTGGATTGAATCCAAGCTGTTATTGACATGAGCTCGAGGATTTAAATCTCTCCGATCGCAAAAGATCACAACGTGGCGCTACACTGTAGCGCCATGCATTGCCTAAATAACCTACGCCTATTTTCGCCACGTTATTGCAAGCCCATCCTGAAAATTAATAGCTGTACATCCGCTATTTACAGTGATTATTTTATTACTCAGCCGTGATCTATGATAGGCAAATTGGCTATTTGTCAGTTGAAGCTCTAGATGAAATGGGCGTTAAGCTCTTGATGTGCGACTATGTTGAGGATGTTTTAGATAAGTGGTGTGAATTAGTAAGCTACGATCGCGACGATGAGGATGTTGATGAGATGCTTGAAATCATCAATACCTATGAGGACGAACATGAAAACACCAAGATTAAGGCAGGCTTAGTTGAATAACTAAAGCTGCTCTTAAGCTTAGTCAATCAACACTTTCATTTGGGTCTTTATGAGACCCATTTTTTTTGTCTTGCGCTAATAAAAAGCCCAGCACAAGGCTGGGCTTTGAATTTGTATATGCTTGGAGGAATTGACAGCAATTGCTATCAAAAACTGGTTTTAGCTCTGACCTAAACGTAAGGTCTGCAGGAGCATGCTCTTAGCAGAGTCAGCTACCTGAACAGCGGTCTGATAAGAACGCTGAGCACTCATCATATCGGCCATTTCTTCAACTGGGTTGATGTTAGGACGGTAAATGTAACCGTCAGCATCAGCTAAAGGATGGCTTGGGTTGTATTCTTTAATGGTTGGAGCGTCAGACTCAATGATGCCCTTTAAGGAAACACCAATACCGTATGGCTCACCTGAAACTGGGTCTACTGGCTCACCTTGCTGGTTGTTACGTGCAATAGCCTCTTCCCAAGCTGCAGAGAACAGTGGGCGACGAGCCTTGTAAGTAGTCTCAACTGAAGAACTAACGGACTCGGCGTTGGCTAAGTTAGAAGCAGTAGCATTCAGACGAACTGATTGGGCGTTCATTGAAGTACCAGCGATATCTAAAATTCTGAAAACACTCATGATGCACTCTAAAAATCTGTCGTGGCCTAGTTGCTGTACTGTAGTCTTACCTTGTCACTTTTGTGACATCGCATAGCACTAGCGGGCCAAAATTCTGTTTAAGCTCAACTCTACTTAGAGTTTAAAGCCTGTTTTAAGCACTAAATAAAAAGTACTTAGCTAATTGGGGTCGATTACTGACCGCCCTTGAGAGCAGAACGCAGCTTTGAAATACGGCCGTTTAAGAACTGCATAGTGGCCTGGTATTCAATATTGTTGCTAACGTAGTTCATACGCTCGGTGCTGACTTCTACGGTATTACCGTTACCAGTATCTGGCTGGAATGGATTACGGTACTTTAAGGTCAGCTTTGGATCCTTTAAGGCATCCAGATCAGAAAGATCCATATGACCAGCAGTAGTCTTGGTCATAGGTGCATTGTTGTTGACAGTCTGAAGATACTTTGACTGTTGAGTCAGAGCTTCAGCAAAGTCGAGATCACGAGCTTTGAAGCCTGGAGTATCAGCATTTGCAAGGTTACCTGCAAGTACTTCTGCGCGGTTGTTACGTACGCGCATGGTGTGCTGATGAACACCGAATACTTGATCGAAACTAAGAGCCATTTAAACCTCCAACGACGCGTCAAACTTTCTGAACGCGTACAAGCATATGACCCCTAAGTATCAAAAGGCGTGCCATGTCATATAAAGCCGATATATAAGCCATTTATCAAGCAATTTTTAAGACTTTTGACGACTTTTTAACACTTGCAAAATGACGCCACTACTAATTTTAAAAAACCACTCACTTAAACAGAAAAGTAACATCTACTCCACTTTTTAGACGCCCTCCAGTTAACTGCTACTCATCAACAAATCTCACTCATGCTTTAAGATCTTTAAAAATCTCGCGATCTTAAGCATAAAGATCTCATTTAAGTGGTAATTATGCAGCGCACAAGACTGTCGACAGATCGTCAGATCGCATGATTATGAGATCTCAAGATCGTGAGATCTTACGATCGTCAAAAATAAGATCGTGAGATCTTAAGATCACGCTTTTACTTGCTAGATCTTGGCTTTATGCTCGCATAGTAGAAACTTGTGATCCTGGCTTTTGGCGATCTTATGACGTACCTTCTTGTGTTGTTACAACTGATCTTGCGATCTTAAAAGGTGAGGTGCCAAGAGGCTTAGTGTGTAGCCAAAAGAAAGACCATATAGAATCTATAAACAATCGAGAAAGATTTTGAGATAAACCTAAACAGCTTGAGAGCTTTGCGAATGCTAGGCCGTGCTCGTGTGGAAAGGCTAAGTCTAAGGTTGCAGCTGAGGTTATGGCTGGTGTTCTTAATGTTGCTGGGGCTGATGATAAGGCTGAGGCGGTTGCTCAGGGTGCTGCTGAGACTGATCTGGGGCTTTGGTTTTGCGTGAGCAAAAGTGGTGGGGTAAAAATAATAACAGCCCGCAAGGAGGTGACCTGGCGAGCTGTGGGTGTTCAGACATACATCTGAACGTGAGGTAAGTTTGTGTTCTTAAAATGTAATTATGACTTCAGGCGGTAAGCGATACCTGGGTTGCAGCGTACCATTTCGTACTTATCTGACAGACCCTGAATAGACTCTGAAGAACCTAAGATGAGGTAACCACCTGGGTTTAAGCAAGCTGAGAACTTCTCTAAGATCTGTGCCTTAACTTCATTAGAGAAGTAAATGAGCACGTTACGGCAGAAGATAACATCGAACTTGCCTAATAAGCTGTATGAACCTAAGAGGTTCATCTGCTTGAAGGTAACCATGTTCTTAACAACGTCATCCACGCGCATTACGTTTGGATCTTCAGTTGGCTTGAAGAACTTAGCCTTACGCTCAGCACTTAAGCCACGAGCAAGAGCATGGTTGTCATAGTGGGCAAAACGGGAGCGCTCGAGCATCTCAGGGGAGATGTCGGTGCCGATAATCTGACATGAATCAGGATTTACACGTACAACAGAGGTAGCCTGCTCACGTACGACCATAGCGATAGAGTAAGGCTCCTGACCTGATGAACATGCTGCAGACCAAATACGAACTGGATTCTTGTTAGCCTTTGCCAGCTCAGGAAGAATCATGTTCTTTAATGCTACATATGGATAGGTATCACGGAACCATAAGGTCTCATTGGTGGTCATTGCGTCAATTACAGCACCACTGATCTCTTTGTAGATGTTTGGCTGCATTGCACGGTTAATGAGCTCATCAATGGTTGGCACCTTAAAACGGAGCAGCAGTGATGATAAACGGCTGTTTACTAAGTAATGCTTGTTATCGCCTAATACGATACCGCTTTGCTCTTCAACATACTGAGCAAAACGCTTGTACTGCTCATCAGAAACACTACGTGACTTAACATTGAGGCGATCAGTAGTAGTAGGAACGAAACCAGGGTTACGAGCTGCAACAGAGTCGTAACCTGCACGCTGTGATGCGATAGCCAGACGACCTGCGCCTGGATAGGTGCTAGGAGTGAACTGAGCACGGTTTGGCACATCAGCAGTTTTCTTCAGAACGGAAGCAATAGCGTTGCCGCTGTGACGAGAGGTAGAACTACTGCTGAATGCAGATGAACCCGAAGTGCGGGAACGTGAAAAAGGAGAATTATTGTTTTGCATGTAACTCGTGGTTCTAAAACTTGAAGCGTTGCTGTTGTTTGAAGCAGCTGTTGCTGATGATGAAATAGAGCGAGCGGCTCCTATGGAGCTATCCTGAAGATCACTTGTTGATGATGGTGATCTGCTACTGGAGTATAAAGACCCGTCGGTTCTTGAAAAAGAACTAGGACGATCGCTACTGAAACGATTACGCGTATTATCAGACATACTTACCTCGATAGAAAAGACAATGTGCTTAACTTTGTCTTTTCATTATTCTGACTACTTATACACATTAAGTTGAGAAGATCAGTACATCTCATTAACTAAATACGCTTAATCCCTTTGATTGTCGTTCTCATAGTCCTTATGCATTGCTAAAGCACAAAGAATCTTCAATCACACCTATAAGGGCAAGTATCAAAGATACTTAAGCAGTACAGAATCAATAACCAACTGACATCTGTTGACTGTCAAACTACATTTAAGCTTCGAAGATGAACTTTAGTTAAGCTAGCTGCGTTAGTTCATGCACTCAAGGTGGCGAACTTTAGTTATATGCTTGCTAGCAAATGCAAAGTTCAAGTTTAGCCTATATAGACACTGACAAAACTTAGACTTAGTTAGATGTGAATTGCTCCGGCCAAATCTTACGATTATTGCGTGAGCTTCATGGCGTCGTTGCGCCAAATCTCATACGGTTAACAAGTTACCCATATCGGCTGAAACACGCAGCCGCTATCAAATAGCTTCTTTACAGAAGCATTTTGAATACTTTTCTAATGATATTAACGTTAGAAAGATACTAGGCTTACATCTCCACCTAAACTCTTCGAGTTATAGGTGGAGAATTACGCCTATTTGTTAAATCTAACTTAACAACACAAACTTTATAGCCGTTCTATCAGTGCTAAAGCACAGTAGAATTGGTTAACAATAGGCATTGACATGTGAGATTACAACCATTCTACACACTAACTTTCAGTGAAGCTTACTAAAAGTAAGCACTTGCATCTTAATAAATGCTCGCAATATCTAAATGAAAGTGTGCTTTGCAATGATTGAATATAGCCCAAAAGGATACTTTTTTCCATATCAAGTCACTAATCAAAGCAAATTAATTTGACATAGCACACGCTTGTGAGCTTATGTATTGTCAATGGCTAGACTAGTTCACTTATCTGTCTAAAGACATACCCTAATACGCGCTATAGTATACCTGTTTTGGAAATATTTTTCTGTATCTAGAAAAGACTTTATGCATAAGTAAGATATATACCTACTTTGCAAGCCTTTTAACTTATACGACGACCGTCAAGTAGCTTGGCAAAATAGCTATTTTTACAAATTTTGCCATATGACAATACACATAACAACAGGCATTCTTGCAAAGTTTTGCAAAAAACTACCAATTGCACCGTTAATCACTTCAACCAACACTAGATAAAGCAAAGATAAAAATTTTTTCCAAATTTTACAGATGTGCGCTTAGCAAGGTAACGTTCAACTTAATCACAGCTTAAATTTCTACACAAAATTAACCTCTATGAAGGATCACTTAGAAAAAGCGACTTCAAACTATCGCTATAGCGGACGTGATCTTTAAGCACAAAAAAAGCCCTGCGATGTTGAGCATCACAGGGCTTTTTTTCAATTTCTAGCGATCGCTAGATACAATTAAGTATTCTTACGACGCATTCCGCAGTCAGCACCGGATACACCACTGCCAGTTAAATCCAGGCCTCTTTCTACAGCACCTGCAAGCTCTTCTGGGTTGAACTTAGGAATGAAGTCGTTAGCACCTGCCTTAGATACCATTGACTCATTGAAGACACCTGATAAGGAGGTGTGGAGGATCACGTAAAGATCACGGAGGTTTGGATCGTTACGGATGTTGGCACACAAGGTGTAACCATCCATCTCAGGCATTTCAACGTCTGAAATGACCAGAGTAAGGGTCTCTTTAATGTTGTGGCCGTTTCTAACCATCTCGTGCAGAGTATCAAGAGCTTCCTTACCGTCGTGGCACTCGATAACATCAACACCGATTTCAACTAATGCACGCTTGATCTGCTTTAAAGCGATCTTAGAGTCATCAGCAACCAATACGCGGGTACCTTCAGGTACTGACAGCTTCTTAATAGCGTCGGACTCTAAAGCTCCACTAATAGGAGCAATTTCGTCTAAGATCTTTTCTACGTCTAAAATCTCGATGAGCTCGTTATCGATTTCGGTAACAGCAGTCATGTAGTTGGAATGACCGGCACCCTTTGGAGGAGGCATGATCTTATTCCAGTTCATGTTGATGATGCGTTCAACACTTGAAACGAGGAAGGCGTGGGTAGAACGATTGTACTCAGCAATAATGATGTAGGACTTTTCGTAGTTCTTGGTCGGACGACCACCAATAGCATAAGCCAGATCGATAACACTTAAAGTACTACCACGGATGTGAGCTACACCAATAACGAACTGGTGAAGACGTGGCATTACAGTCAGCTTTGGACAAGGTAGAACTTCACGTACCTTGAACACGTTAATACCGTAACGCTGTGAAAGACCTGACAACTTAAAGAGCAAAAGCTCCATACGGTTTTGACCAACCAGCTCAGTGAGCTGATTGACTTTATCCATTACGCCTGCCATACATTCCCCTATATTTGCAATGACTGACTTAGGTCATCAGCAAAACAACCAAGCCCGAAAGAAGCTGTAAGCGCATGCCCGTTAGATGCGACCATGGGCTTACAGCTCCCAAGCGGGCATCCGCTTAGAAGCACCTACTGATAGCATGTCAAAAGCCGATGCGGCAGATTTCAGCTTTAGCCTTAGGTAAGGAGCTTATCAGAAACAAGTAAAGCAATATGAACACAACACGCTCATCTTACTTAGTAGAGTAAGTATTATTGCAAAAGCACTATTATTTGACAAACACAACTGATGCTTTAGCGCACAAAACTGGCCTTAGATTACACTTTTGGTATAACAGAAATCATGCAACGTTGCCTAGGTCACATCTTTTCAAGATACGATAAACAAGGCAATCTACATAAAGTGTTAGCTAAAAGTTTCAAACTTACAATCTAGATACAAAATGATAAGAAATCCTAGTTTTTCTGCACAAAATGTATGACAGTTACGCGTTTTTATGGGGCAATAACCATCTAAAGTCGCAACTTTGCCCACTTATTAGAAGCTAACCTCTTAGCAGCTAACCTCTTCTCGTGGACTAAAGAGCAAAATCTAAATAATTAACCTGACTTTATACTGTTAATTGCTCTACAAGAGCTTTTAGCCGCCTTTGAGCAATTTCCTAAGCTTCAGATAAGTTAAAAGCGCGATAATGCTAACAGCAATAGAGCGGCATACGCTGCATTACGGCCCAAAATCGTAGCATTGCATTACCAACATAAATCTTGGAGCTAAATTCCAACCTAAATCTTGCTTGGTGCTGCGCTACTGACCCAAATCGTGGCAGCGCACTTAGTACTTTGTTTCATGGTTTGCATGTCTTAACGTTTGTATGCATACTTAGTGACGCGCTGTAGTTAACTTGCGTAATTACCAATCTAAAGCAGTACAGCACCATACGCTTTAGAGCATTGCGCTTTATCTTAGGCGTATTTTGCACCCTAGCCTTTTTGGCCCGTCTATCTTAAGACTAGCTATATTGGCCCTACCTAAATGGGCATTAGTATTAGGAGTTCGTTGTTAACATGATTAAGAATACAGGCTTTGCAACAAAACTCAGAGCCGCCGCACACTCAGCTAAGAGATCTGTAGGTGCTGTTGTTATGGGCGCAGTAGCTTTCTCAGCCACAACTCCTAATGCCATGGCTACTCCACAAGAGGCAGAGTTCTTACGTACTGTAGCTGAACAATATATCTTGGCTCAGTTTGAACATCAGGACATGGGCAACAAAAAGATTTCTGTAACTGCAGGCAAGCTTGATGATAGACGTAACTATGGTGGCCGCTGCACCGACTATTTAACTGCAGAGTTAAGAGGCTCTGAGATCAAGAGCACCTCACAAGTTAAGATCACCTGCTCTAAGCCTGGCAATCAGTACACCCTCTACATCCCGGTAAAGGTATCTATTTTAAGCCCTGCTTTAGTTGCCTCTCGTAACCTAAGTCGTGGCCAAGTTATCGCTCCTTCAGATTTAGAAACAGTTTATCTAAATGAAGATACTAATCTCACTACTGCAGTGTCAGATGCTGACATGCTCGTAGGCTCCCGCCTCAAGCGTGATGTTAAACAAGGCGATCAGATTCGCTCCAACTCATTTTGCGTAGTCTGCAAGAACGACAAGATTAATATCATTGCTAGAAGCGGCGGTCTTTCTTTAAAGACCAGTGGCATCGCATTAGATGATGGCACCGTCAATCAGTCAGTTCGTGTTAAGAATCTTAAGACCCAAAAGATCATTTCAGCTGTAGTTTCTGCACCTGCTGAAGTTGAAGTAGTGTTCTAAAAAACACTGCTACCCTTTTGAAACACTCATACTATTTTCAAACACTCCTACCCTTTTCGAGCCTGGCGCTCTGTCAGGCTCAATCCAACATCCCCGACCTACCCTTTAACAGCTAGTCCTGTAGCGTTGCCCCCCTTTTATTGTGCGCACTTTCTATCTTTTGCCAAAAAGCCATTAATTCACTGTGGATATCTATTATCTAAGGCTTCAAATAGATGCATTTGGTTGAGGCACAATCTGCTATGGCCTTATAACCTTAAGCATATAGTTACAACTCAAACCTTAATTGATGATGGTTTAATTACCAAGAATTTATACACGTGCTCAAACTAGATGAGTCCGTACTCTGCGTGAATTGTGATTGCTTTTATGTCTTATTTTTATTAATTTTAACCATACGTAATAGCCATTTTTGTAAGCGTTTTTAAGCGCAAAATGTTGTATCTATACAATCGCTTTTAAGCTTAATTATCCACCTGTATGAATACATGTGTAAATTAGCATAAACACGATTTATACGGGGGATGTATGGATACTTACATTTCAGTGTTGTATCTATATAACAATCACATTTGTAGGCAATGAATGTTGTAACTAGAGTTAGATAAATGTTTCACAGTGTTTAAAACACATTTTTCATTACTATTTAACAAAACCATGGAGGATTAACTTAGGTACTCTCAGGAGTTAGAAGGGGCGATTTTTGGAATAGGATGGCTTTGTGCAAACGCTTATATATGGGCTTTACATACACTATGCATTGGAAAATGCATAGTTAGAGGGGAGTTTTATGATGGGGGTAAGAAATAAGATTTGCACCATTTTTGTGATCAAGGATCTAGTTTTTTAGCCATTGTTCCTCAACAAATATATTTTCAGACCGTATAAGAAAGCAAAGAGAGAGAGAATAAATCAGCGCAGCAGCGCCTTGAAGTTTGTTTTAAAGCTTGAAGGTCGTAACTAAGCAAGAGATTAATCCTTAGCTTATAACTGCTGAATAATAAGAGTTCATAAATTAGCTGACTCTCAATCAATTTCTATTAAGCATTTACTTTAGTGAAACAGTCACTTGTAGCCATAGATTGCGGCTTTTGTAATGCTTGTAACGTTTGATTCGTGAGGGATACAACCATGGCAATCGACTTTTTGCGTGATCGCGCAGTTAAGGCCATGCCCGAGAACCTGGCCTATGCCCAAAAAATCAAGGCCGCTAAGGCAGCTAGCGAAAGCGCAGCTGTAACTAAGGCTGAAGCACCTAAGGTAGCAGATACTGACGTATCTCTTACTCCTGAGGCAAAGCTCTATGCTAAGGCTACTGAAGTAGCTATGTCCTCTAGCGGTGTTGATGCTGAGAAGGTAGCACTCTTACGCCAGCAATTTCTCGACGGCACCTTAGAGTTCGATTACGATCGTATGGCAGATAGCATTATCGAAACTTCTCTTGAGATGTACGAGGGCTAGACTCGTCCTACAGGTCAATGTGGTAGCCCCTGCGCTATCAGCGAAAAAACCGGCTGCGTTATAGCAGACGGTTTTTTTGTGCCTAAAATTTACCCGCAATCACTGCGCATTTACCCTCTATCTCTGATGCATTTACCCGCCATCACTGCGCATTTACCCGCAATCTCTGATGCATTTAAATGCCATTACTGCGCACTTACCCGCAATGTCTGATGCATTTACTTAGCATCTCTGCACTCGACGCCTTGGCATCTTTACCGCAACATATAAAAGATAAGATCATAAGCAAGCCTTGCAGTTCGGCTCTGCGTATACAAAGATAAAAGTACGTCTAGCCAAGACCAGGCTAAACGTACTTATGGTATGCGCCAAGACTATGAGCTTGTGCCTTAAACGAATGCATGGGGTGCTCTTGTATGTCTTAGCGCATGACGTGCTTATTTGCCACTTTGTGGCTATTGAAGCTTAGTTGTGACGATTGGAGAAGCGATCAACCATAGAGGTTAAATCGCTAGTGTAACTACTGATCATATGCGAGCCATCAAAGCTTTCTTCTGAGCTATTGAGGTTGTCCTCCGTAATAGACAAGATATGCTGAACTTTAATATTCACCTCTTGTGCAGTTGAGGACTGATCTTGGGTTCGTGTAGCTACTTCACTAGCTAATCGTTGAATATTACTAATCGCATCTAAGATCTCATCGAGCTTTTGATTGGTAAGAGCTACCTGCTCAACACCATTGTTAACATGCTCGTGCCCTGACTCCACCATAGCGACAGTCTTGCCGGCAATGACCTTAAACTCATTAATAAGATCATGGATTTGAACGGTGGTGCTCTCAGTGCGTAAGGAGAGGGATCGCACCTCATCAGCAACCACAGCAAAGCCACGACCTGCCTCACCAGCACGAGCTGCCTCAATGGATGCATTTAAAGCTAAGAGATTGGTTTGACTTGCAATACCCTTAATTAAGGCTGAGGCTTTTTCAATATCATCAACGTGGGCTGCCAGAGTGTTAATTAAGGTACGAATTTGATCGGATACTTCTTGTAGGTCATTAATAGCATCCTTAGTGGCAAAGGCTACCTCTTTGCCTGAACCCACAAGATCACGGGCGGCAGTGGTATTGTTAGCAGTCTCTCTAGCTAAAGAGCTAATATCAAAAACCATGTGGGAGATGTTCTGACCAATGTCTTTCATCTCATTCATAAGATCAGTGGTAAAACGACTACGTCTTTGTGCCTCGCTTAAGCTATTGGACTGATCTTCTAATCGATCTTGAGCTACCTGATTGATATGCATAGCCGAGCTTCGTACTCGAGTTAAGATCGTATCAATCTCTTTAAGCCTATACATGACGTTGTAAACGCGCTCTGATTCTTTACCGGCACGATTGGTATAGATCAATGTATTAATGACATTAGGCTCAGCTGGGAAAACACGCGTGATGAAATCTAAGATAGAACGGCGACGATAAGAGCCGTAGATGAGCAGGCCAAATAAGACCACAAAGCTTGCGGTAGTCACATACTGATCGTGCATCACGATAGTTAAGATATAGGCTAGTGCAAAGAAGACATAGAAACACCAAGATGGGATTTCAAAGCGTAAGCTAGTTGGAACCTTACCTTCATTAATCATCTTGTAGTAATGCTTTGCACGAGCAATTTGAGTTTCAGTAGCTGCAGTTCTCACTGATTCATAGCCAACGATCTCGCCATTTTGAATAATCGGCATGATCATAGCGTTAACCCAGTAATAGCTACCGTCTTTGCAGCGGTTCTTGATGATGCCCATGAATGGACGACCAGATTTGATGGTCTTCCACAAATCTGCGAAGATCAGAGCAGGCATGTCAGGATGACGCACAATGTTTTGAGGTTGACCAATGAGTTCCTCGCGAGAGAATCCACTCATTTGTACAAAAGTATCATTAACCTCAGTGATAATACCCTCTCTATCCGTCACCGAAATAATCTTAGCGTTGGGGTCGCTAGGAAACTTGTGCTCAAAATCTGTTACAGGGCCATTATTTTTCATTTATCGAACTCACAGCAGCGCAAAAAGTATGGGATATCAAGTCTTAACACAAGAGTGCATATATAGACGGGCACTTCGCATCAATAAGGTCAATCCCTCAACTGACAATGAGATCAGATCTATTGTGTCGAGAGTCGACCATCTTATCCTCTAATCAGATTCAAGATGGCGATTCTAATTGAGCACAATTAACTAAAAATTGAGCATCAAATTCCAATTCACACACTTAGATGCAGAGATTTTTTACAACGCTCCACTCATAAGATACTGCATTATGTATCTATGCCATCGAATGGTGTGAGTTTAATTGCGTAAACTTAGCTTAGACTTAGTGATATTGCTGGCAAAACATTTTCATACATAATTATTTTCAAGATGTGATCTAGATACAGAATATTTGTATGTCATAACCACCTCTATACTGCCAAACACTCGTCTTTAGCAGGTAACATGACACTTTGTTTGTGAGTTAATAAAAAATTAAGCAAGTCCATAAATATCAAAATCTACGTCCAAAACATTCACTATTTCTTAGCAAAGCTATATGCAAAGCCTCTTGCTTCTCACAAGACCTTACTAAGATTCACAATGCCGTTGTGATCCACATAGCAGGCGCTAGAAAACAACACACTTTCTACTCAAGATGACAGCTTTCTTAGTCATATATAAAGCAGATGTACGTTAACTAGCGCTTGCTAAAGGGACAAATGCCCAATGTTCTAATTAAACCTACTCTGTCTTTTCAGTCTCCTCGGATGCATCAGATAAAAGAGCGGTCGATGCTGTTGAGTCAGGCTCTGCAAAGGCAGCTGCAGATACTTCAGATGCTGCAGCTGAGGACTCAACACTCTCCTCAAGCTGAGCCTCTTTTACTTTGGCGCTATTAGTTCTACGAGTACGCTTTAGCTTGGTAGCTACTTCATTGCTAGTTTGAGCAGCACTATCGGCTACTTTAGCTGAACCATCAGCGCTAGCAGATGCTACACAAGTAGCAGCGACATCAGCGCCCGCACTAGTTGAGGCTGTGTCATCAGAGCACTGGGCTGATGTTTCAGATACGCACTTGGAGTCAGTCTTCTTGGACTTGGCTTTTGACTTTTTAGCCTTGCTTGAGGTGCTCTTGTCATCCTTTGCGCTCTTATGCTCGCCATCAAAGTCCTCAAAGTTACGCATAGCCTGATCTATAGCAGGATAATTAGCACGTAAAGCTAAGTAGTTATCATCCATGGCAACATTGTGTGGCAGCTGATTAAAGCCAGAGCCATAACCAAAGATGTCGTAGCTAAGACGCAGTACAAACTCATACTCATCAGGAGGGAGACGAGAAGCAAAGCCAGCATCAATGCACTCTTGTACGCACATATGAGGGTAATTGACATAGAAACGGCAGATACGCAGTAATGAACGCTCAGATAAAGGAGCTGAGATCTGATTACCGGAGTAGTTAACTGACTCATGCAAGGTCATGTTCATGGCACGCTTAACTACATCAATAGTAAGCTCGTCTTCTTGAGTTGCTGAGATCTCAGCATCACTAAGATCAGTACTCTCGTTGCCTGAAGCGCTCTCATCATCAGATGACTTCTTGCGCTTGCCCTTAACTTTGCTAGGACCACCCTTTTCACGTAAGAGCTTTAAGTACTCTTGATCCTCTTGCTTGTGAGCCTCCTCTTCCTCGTTGCTGCTATTTACGGCATTACATATAGCTGCAGCAATGTCTGGTAAGTCCTCAGTTAAAAGATCACTGCTCTTGTTCTTGTTAGCATTCTTCTCAGTTAAGAAGCGATCATAGACCATGAATGTCTTTAACACTGAGTTACGAGCGCTGTGAGGAATGGTGTCACTGCCGTAACGAATTACATTTGCCCAGCGTAATAACAGCTTCACAAAATCCCGATTGATAGAAGGGAATGCAGCGCTGATCATGGCAAACTCTTGCTTGTTGCTTGAGTAATTGCACTCAATAAAATGCCAGCGATCTAAGAAAGCCTGATTTTGAGATCTTGCGCCCTGATAAAAGCCAGTGTCATCACCAAAGCCTTTGGTATTTGCAGTGGCAATAATTCTAAAGCCTTCACCTGGATAGAGCTTCTCGCCACCATTACCAACTACAGTTAAAGTCTTACCTTCAAGCACATCATTGAGAGCAGAGAGCTCACCTGGAGAAAGTAAGTCAATTTCGTTGAGTAATAAGATCTCACCATAAATCATGGCTTTAGCTAGTGGTCCATACTCATAAGTAAGCTCGCCGTTACGCAGCACATTGCGGCCAATTAAGTCAGCCACCTCAGTTCTTTGCGATAAAGTGATGGACTCTAAAGGCCACTTTAAACGCGCAGCAATTTCAAACACTACTGAAGTCTTACCACAACCTGATGGACCAGCTAAGTACAAGGAGTCATGACCTGGGTTGTCTAAGAACATTAAGATGTTGGTAAGTAACTCAGGCTCAAAGACATAGCTGTGGTTGATAAGAGGCACATTACTTAAGCACTCAGGTGCATGGTATGGGACTTTAACCATAGGCAGCTTGCCATCGAACATACCAAAGGCTGCATTACAGTCGACAAGCTTTGGCTTTTGCTCCTCGCTCTCACTTTCTGAGGACATGGCACCACTCTTAAGCACGCTCTCTACTTTCTTGGAAAGAAGGCTCTTCACGCTACGGCCCTGATAAACCTCAGATGCAGCACTATCAGTGCTTGCTACATCTTTGCCCAGTTCCTTAAGATCAGCCTTAGCTGTATCAGCCACCTCACAGGCCTTTAGATCACCAGACGACATTGCACCACCGCTAGCCTTATCATCCATATGCTCATTACAAACTGCGACAGGAGCGCTATGAGTAGCAATCTTGTCATCAGGATCTGCATTAACACTTGAATGAGCATTCTGATGTTCATTTGTAACAGCTACAAGATCAGCATTGGCTTTATTGGCCTCATTCATGTGCTCCTGTACATAGGCTGCATTTTGAGCCTTAAGCTCTTGCATCTTATGTACAGTAGCGTGTGACTGAATCTTTGCGTTGAGCTTGTTTAAATACTCGTTATTGGCATGAGCTAAAGTGCTATTAGCATCTAACAGGCCCTGTTCTGCACCAGCACCATCAGCAACTACACCACCATTGGCTTGAGCAACACTTGCTGCACCCATTGCTGCAGCATTAGCTGCTGGCATTTGAGCTGATGCTTGAACGGGTACTGGAACTTGAGCAGAAGCATGGCTTACCACTGAAGCTGTAGAGGTGGTAGCTGCAAGCTGTGGCTGCTGCTGTAGTTCTTGTGATCTCTGCTGAGGCTGAGCAGCAACACGTGGCTGCTGCTGTACTGGTGCTGCAGCACGTGACTGCAGCTGTACTGGCTCTGCAACACGTGGCTGCTGTGGAACTGGGTGTAGCTGCTGCATGGTGTTGTTCATGCAGGCGCTGTTTTGTGCACCTTTGTATTGGGCACCCCCCTGAGGGTAATTCCATGCATTGGCAGAATTACTTGCGCTCATGCCGTCTTTAAATGAGCTGTTAACACTGTAGTCAGCAGTGCAGTCGTAATGCTGAGCCTGAGGCATACAAGCATAAGGATTCATATAAGCTGCAGATGGGCCATAGTTTTTTGGACTCATCTGATTTGCTGTTTGAGGCTGATTTGCTGCTTGAGGCTGGTTTACTTGCTGTGGCACGTTGCCATATGGAGCTTGTGCTCTACCTTTTGGCATTTGCTGATAGTTATTGTTTACAGCAGGAGCGTTACGCATTTGTATCGCTGGCTCATTCCACTTTGAGTTGCTTGCAGCCATGTCAGGCCGGCTCATCATTATCTGACGATCCTGGCTGTAAGGAGCATTAGGACGAGCATAGCCGGTAGCATAGTTATTTAGAGGACGTGCAGAGTTATTGGAGTTCATTCCCTTTGGCAGTGGAGAGTAAGCCATGGTACGAGGATCCATAGTCTGTCCTTGAGTGAAGTTATTCATGGCAGCATTAGGAGTTTGGTTAAAGATAGCCATGCCAAAGCATGGAGCGCCTGCTTCGTTAGTGATGCTAATTTCATCAATCTCACGGCGATCGCAATTGCACTTGGAGGTCTTATCACTGTGCTTATCCATTAATGCACCGACCATCTGATGACGCTTACTTTCATGGAAAGTTGCATTAGCAATGCGCTCCATAGCCTGGTTATAAAAACGCTCACTAACCTCGTCGTCCTCATACCAGTGTTTGCCTGATCCCTCTTCATCAAGCTCAGACTCGCCAGAAAGCTCTGCTTCAAGCTCCATTTCATCTAGCTCAAACTCTTCAAGCTCACCAACGTTGATCTCATCATTAAGATCATCCTCTAATGAGACTTTCACGTGGTCATCAAAATCAGATAAATCAACGCCCGCACCAAAGGTTGAAGCTACGCTCTCCTCAAGATCTTGAGCACTATTGCTCTTACTATCCTGAGTGGCAGCAGCCACTGTCTTGCAATTAGAAGCATCAGCTCCATGTACATCACCACGCAAAGCATGAGTAGACTTCTCATCAACAAAATTTGAGCTGCCTGCATTAGAAGCTAAAGTTACGCTGTCTGCATTAGAAGCTGAGGATGGGTTTACCTCATCAGCTAAAGATGAGTTACATACCTGCATGCGCTTAAGGTCGCTCATAAAAGCAAGCTCTTCAGCACTAGCAGTGCTGTTTACGCCCATGCCATTGGAGGTAGATTGAATTTTCATAAATGTCTCCCTGAGCAGTGTCCTCAAAAAGTATTCAAAGGCACTGACTCTGATCTCTTCAATTGATTTGCGTTCTTTCTCGACCGGCATAACAGCCCACATGAGGCTCTTTCTGTCGTAGAAGCGCGGACGCTCAGGAATGAACTGTTCACTAGGACCAATGGCACAGATATCTGCAAGACGCTTGAGGCGATTAGTGTTAGTGATCAGAAGATTAGTGAGGTTATAGCCGTAGAGTGCTTGGCACTCTAAAAAAGTGACACTCTCATTTGAGTGCCGCTCTTGATCAGCACCGCTATACGGTGTAATGGTCAATATGTGTTTGAATTTGCTGTCTTCTAAGCTCCTTTGTGTTTCAACTGTTGTAGTGACTGACTTACCCACATCTGTAAAGCTATCGTTTGCTGCCTGCTGTTTATGCTCACTAGCCTCTGTCGGTATAAGAGCCCTAGCCCCCATATTTAAAGGAGCACTAGCCCTCACATTTAAAGGAGCACTAGCTCGCGTATTCATGGGCGCAATTGCTTTTGAATTTATGGGAGGTGGTTTTGCCTCTACATCATGGGTTTTCTCAATTGCTCTAGCCGCTTGTAACAAAGGAACATCTTTGATGTGATCCTCTTGTAGTTCTTTTAAGATCTCAAAAGTGACATCCTTGCCAACGAGCTGCTCATCATGAGCTTGTATAGAGTCATCACTCTGTCCATAGCCCCAGGCTCTAGCTGCATTACTATCTGAGTTAACCTGGCTATTACCTGCCAAAATGACGGGTATGGAGCACGGCTCAAACGAACTAAGATCGTTATTAGCAGCAACGCTCTGTGGCTTATCACTTGTGGCACTTAAAGCTACGAGCTCTCTTTTGAGCTGCTCATGCCTACCCTCGTTTAGTGAGTTATCTACACTCAGTAAAGCTTGTGCCTTAAGTGACTTAGCTAGATGCTTATCGATATCAGAAATAAACTCATCGTCATGTTGCTGCCCATCATTTGAGGATCTAACTAGAGGAATGATTAACAGCACGCTAGTGCTATGGTCGGTACTCAAATCATGAGAGGCTAATGAACCTAGACTGGGACATAAGCTATTTGAGATATCTAATTGACTAAAGATGGAAGATCGCTCAGCAGCGCCCGCTCTTAGCGGAAATGAATCATGTTTAAGATCACCTCTATGCATGCCCTGAATGGCTGCATTAACCTTTGTGCTAGCAACTAAGCCATAGATAGAAGAGTCAGATAAGTCATCAAATGAACAACAAGTAGCAACACAAGTTGCTGCATTAAAAAACTTTGGGCGACCCAAAAGATCACGATCCTTAGCTACCAGGCCAAAGTCATAGCCCGCGTCGCGTCCTGCTACTTCTTTAACCTGCACACCTGCTATAAAGTCATTAAGATCGCCATCTTCATCAGCAAATATGTTCACTGCAGCACTAGGCCTATCTGCAAGATGTTTTTCTGCACTAGCACTAGTCTTATCCTCAGGCGCTCTCTCAATTACTTGGGCATAAGGATTGATATCTAAGAGCTCCTCATAGAACAATGCCTCTGAGTTAGCAGTCACTTGAGATGCTGGTACCTTCAAACAGTGTAGTAATACGCGTTCAAAATCATCCTGCACACACCAAGAGCGACTCTTAAGTGAGGATGCATATACATGATTAAAATCTCTGTACTCATTAGAGATCAGATTTTTGCTTTGATCAGGATCAGTAAGATCTTCACCAAGTTCAACATCGCCATAGCTAAGATCAGTAGATGTAGTTTCCTTAGATGTGATTACATAAGGTTTATAGGCACTGCTGATAGAGTCGAGATCATTTAAGAACACACCGCTATAGCGCAGCATAAAGTCTCTAAAGGACAAGCTCAGGTCTGTATGCAGGTTAAGGGTGTGCTGATCTACCGTCTTATCTTCAAACACACATTCAAAGCGAGCATTAGCTACTGCATATGCATAAGAACAGCTCTGCAATGACAATGCACGTGGTGCAATATGCAAATCCTCAAGATCACAACAGCGTTGTACAGCAGTACTTTTAGCTAAGTACTGATCAATACCGAAGCTTAACGGACGCTTATCTTTAGGCATGGCTATGACATATGAACCTGCCTGCAGATACCAGCCACTACCACCATGCTTTTGAACATCAACGCATGGTCTAAAGCAATCATGCTGATCTACTACAGTTCTGTATAAGCTTTGCTGCTCTGCATTTAGTAACAAATCAGCGTATGAAAAATATGGATAGTCATCTTCATTTGGCAGATGAATGTACTTGGTATTGTCAGACACACAAGGAGCATCAACATGAGCTTCATGCGATCTCTGTTTTGGAGCGGGCGCTGCAAACAAGGCAAGATCAATAAGCTCAGACTCGTTAGGCATAAGATCATATGGAGACACATAAGCGCTATTATCAGCATCTAATGAAGTGCACTTAGTTTCATTACTAGCTGCGATCTTAAGATCTTCAACAAAATTGCTTAGATCGTGATCTGCATTAATTACATTAAGATCACTTGCACATCGTTGAGCATCGCTTGCCATATCAGCTTGATCGCTAATTGATAGGCTGCTCTGAGCGCTCTTGGTGCCACTAGCAGGATCACTCATGGATGTTCTAGTAGCAGCGATCTTGGTGGCACTAGCAGGATCACTGATGGATGAGCTAGTAGCAGCGATCTTGGCACCACTAGCAGGGTCGCCGATGGATGAGCTAGTAGCAGCGATCTTGGCACCACTAGCAGGGTCGCCGATGGATGATCTAGTAGCAGCGATCTTGGCACCACTAGCAGGGTCGCCGATGGATGATCTAGTAGCAGCGATCTTGGTGGCACTAGCAGGATTGCTTGTAGCGGCTTCTTTACCTTCATCATGAGTAAAGAGCGGCATATAGAGATCACTAATGTTGACCTTATGTGTAGCCTGATTATCAGCTAGAGCTAAGAGCTCGGGATCAGCTGCGACAGCTGCATCCTCTAATAGATCTTTGGCGGCAAATTTGTAAAAGATCTCCGTGCCTACAGAGCTAGTGGTGATTGAAGCAACAGTTGTTGGTAAAACGCGTAACATGAATAAACAAACCTCAAGAACAACGATGTTTTCTACTAAGTTATGAACTGACTAAGCCAAGCACTCTTCTCAGATACAGCTAGATAACTTTGCGCCTCATGACTAAGGAGTAGCTTTGGATGCACTTATCTGCTCAGCAGTATTGGTAGGAGGCTGTTCTTGGGTTGCTATTTGCTCGTGAATCTTACTTATGAGCACACTCTTAAGCGGCTGAGGGCTTAAACCTATGCTCTGTAGACGTTTACTAATCGCATCGTCGCTAGCAGCTACATTGCATCCCTGATGGAATTGGCTGTCATGCTGTGACTTGTATAAGGCCTCACAATCGACAATGCTGTCTAATGACTGTTTAAAGACTTCTGGTTTAACCGGAGGCTCTCTTAACTCCTTAGCAAGTAACTCAGCTAAAGCGCCCTTAATATCAGCAGAGAGAATGAGCTGATCAGCAAGCCTTGTAGCAGTATTTGCAGCAGCTACTGCTTCCTTGCATACATCTACAGATACATGCTCTAAACTTGAGGAGCTAATAGCACCATTAGCATCTGCACTTGAGACTGCACAAGCATTGGCATCTACTGCTGTTGAGGTTGTGGCTAACTGAGTGCTGCTTAGCTCTCTAGCACTTGCTTTAGTAGCTGCAGCTACATCAGTGGAGGTTGGCTTAGTCTGTGAGCTGTTATTTTTCTCTCGGTCTGATGAATTTTTAGAAGTGTTATATGAATCATCTACGAATACTTTGTGATCAGTGCCAGTGTTATCTACACTATGCTCAGAAGTATTCTCAGCTCGTTCATTTATCTCTAAAAGCTGATGTTTATCATCTTTAGGAGCGCTAAAAACTTTTTTTGATGACTCTTGATTTTTGCCAACACGATCACAAGATCTAAATTTTTCTTCCACTAAAGATACGCATAGTAGGTCATTTTTACGATCACCATTGCTATTTGTGTCTTGCTCTAACGCTATGTCATCTTCAGTTTGGCCGCTCTTAGCATCAATCTCTTTAACTAAGCTAGGAAGATCGCAACTAAGGTTGAGGCTAGCTTGATTAGTACCTTCACAATTAGCACTCTTAGATGCAGTCAAATCCTTATCCAAGATGCTTTCATCACTGTTTGTAGCAGCTACACAAGGCATTAGAACAAGAGCATCAAGCCCAAGCAGCTTAGCAGGCACTATCTCTTCTTCATCCAGAGAATATGTAGCGCTGCTCGCCTGAGAGGCGCTGCTTGCTCTAGAGTCCTTTGACTCTACAAATGATGATGTAGAGACACTGGTGCTAGTTGATGAGTCTGATGATGTTGCGGCAAGGCTAGAGCTGAGCAGGTTGCTAGAACTGGACATGTTGCCAGAGCTCAGGCTAGAGCTAAGCATGGTGCTAGAACTGGACATGTTGCTAGAGCTGGACAGGTTGCTAGAGCTGAGCATGGTGCTTGTGCTGGTATTGCTGAGCATGCTGCTCGTATCGTAGACATATGATGTAAGTGAGCATGGGGAGGCTGACTTGATGTAGAGCTTCACAATGACATTTACAACAGCGTCGTAGTAAGGGTTATCTTTATTATCTTGACCATATGGCAGCACAGTATTGAGCTTGCACAAAGCGACTATCTGACAAGGCAAGAGTGAGCTTATAACATTACGTAGCCTCTCAAGCTCGTCCTTGCTGCCGTAATAACGTAAGTAGCGCTCAGTTACTACCTGATTCTTATCGCAATTAGGCTTAAGTCTTTGAGCATCAGTAGTGCTCTTGGCGTAGTCTAGAAGTAAGTCTGTAGCTCTTGCGTGCTCTAAGGAGTACTCGCACTTATTAATCTCATCTTCAAGGTTCTTCTCTATAGCATTAAGCTCACTTGAGATCTGGACAAGATCAGAGGCTTTTTTAGACTTCTGCGAGCGCACCGAGGCAATACTATCCTTGGTATCTCTTAAGAATTTGAGATAGGAGAGCTTATCTAGATTATTAGCCCCCAATCTAAATTTAGATGCACCTACTGCGCTCAGATCATCAATCTCGTCAACAAGTGCAGATGACTTGCCTTCATCCTTAATATCGCCGCTATCTAAAGCGTGGTAGCGATTATTGGGGATGAAAGTTGAAGCACTATAAGCACTAGCAAGAGCCGATGCCAAGGCATTGCTGTTATCATAGAGATCTTTTGTGTTGGCAGCACTCTTAGTTGTCTTAGTAGCATCACTTTCTTTGCTGTTGTGGCGCGGGCGTCGATATGCAGCTGCACTTTTCTCATCAAGCTTGGCTGCCTCAATAAGCTTATCCATCAGATCATGAGGTAACACACCATGACTGAGCATAAGCTGTGAGTAGCTTTCAGTGAGCTTTTGCGCACGCTCGAAGAGCTCAAGATCACCGCTTTTATCTAATGATCTTTGCTTAGCTTTATTGGATGCACGCGCCTTCTGTTGTGACTCTGCTAAAGGCAACATGAGTGCATTACTATCTTGGCTCTTAGTGATCTGATCTTTTACTGATAAGTCGTCTTTAATCTTAGCTGTAGCGTTGAGCGAGTAGTTTTCAAAGAACTCTGCTGGCTTAAGTTCAAAGCCACTATCAACTAAGGTGCTATGCAGTGATCCCTCTTCATAACTTAAAAAGCGCACATGTACTTCAGCATAGATTCTGCCTTTACTATCGCGCTTGATCTTCGGTGCAGAGGTTACAACGCCGCACTGAGTAGAAGTATTGTTACAAGACATGCCTATACCATCGAACTCAGAATTAAGATTTAGGTCCTGAGCTGCTATCAAGGTATAAGCACCTTGCTATCAGCTCGTGCCTTTTATCTTGCACCTTTCAATTGATGGCAGAATGAAACTATAAATTATACTTATTTAAAGCGCGATTTTTTGCATTTGTAAAGCTGATGTTTATCTATTTTTACAAAATTTTTGCGATATTGATCATGTAATTTTGTACGTAAAAATTTGGTAATTTAAAAATTGAATTGGTAAATTTCGATCTTTTTTAGGTCTGAGACGCACACGTTTTCTCTTCAAAAAATTTGGCCATCAGAAATGAAATACTCACAATTTCCACGAAAATGTACTAAAAGTGGCAAAAATCGCAATTTTTAGCATAATCATTAAACTAATGCTAAAAAATGCGTTTAATGCTGATGCTATTAATCTTAGTGATGGTTCCAAGATA
Organism: uncultured Anaerobiospirillum sp.; assembly: GCF_902485895.1. NCBI lineage: Bacteria > Pseudomonadati > Pseudomonadota > Gammaproteobacteria > Aeromonadales > Succinivibrionaceae > Anaerobiospirillum > uncultured Anaerobiospirillum sp. The sequence continues at coordinate 107,975 of NZ_CABTML010000007.1, forward strand.
ACGATTTGACTTATTTGCAAAAAAGGGATCTGCAAAATCAAACTACTGTTAGACACAAAAATCCCATAAATAAGCCACTCTTATGTAACTGCTTTAACTGAGGCTAGTGCCCTCACAATAAAACCACGACGGAAGCGATATTAATGCTTGGGATTGGTTGGTTGGTTGCTCGGTTGGTTGGCTGCAATGAGTTGGGACTGCTTAGTTTGCTCGTTGGTTGGTTGGTTGGTTGGTTGGTTGGTTGGTTGGTTGGTGGCGCTAAGCGATATTGCTTGGACAGAGATGATGAGCAGCCTTTAATTAGATTGATACCTAAATGCGGCGAGATGTGAGTTATAAACTCTATTTGATGGCTGTTATCGTTATGCCAGCTTAGAAAAACGAAGGCCAGCATGATGCTGGCCTGGTATGAGAATCTTGAGTGAAAGAAGATCGCTATCTTAGGCGTTGATGTTAACGCGCAGTGGTCCTGTAGCTACAGTGTTGCCCTTGTCGTTGTAAGTCATGTTACGTGACATACGATCACGTGCTGACATGAGCACTGAGGTTAAGCGACGGTTTGCAGCTAAGCATAAGGAAATGAGCTTGCCGTTGGTCTCATTCATGGTCTTGCACTGATTGAGCTTCTCTTTTAATGCATTGACACGATCTGCATATACGGTCTTGAGCATTGGAGCATCAGGATGCAGCTTAAGGCGTTGATCATTGGCCTGAAGCTTTAACATGAATGATGACTTATCTTCAGCAATGGTCTCGAGATCTTCTAAACGACGATCTTTAATCGCGGTGTACTCACGTCCGAGGATACGGATTACGGCATCTAATATTGCATCCTGCTCAGTTAAGTAGTCTTCTAATGACTTAATTGCTGATACAGGTTTTGCTTTATTGATTGAACGACGTGTAATCATGAGAGTACCTATGACTATGGCCGAAAAGTGCCAAAAAGAAACCTATCGTGAACAGTCAAACAAAGGCAGACAATGATTTTAGTGAGCCTGAGTGTTTGATCTTAATGCCAAACAAACTGCTCGCTAAAAGTAACAATACATCCAACCTTGTTAGCAAATCACGCACTGTCAATTACAAAAGACAGCGTGAAATATGATACATGGAAAGGCCCATAAACGCAAAAGGCAGAGCCGAAGCTCTGCCATTAATGCTATGTGCTCTGCAAAATCAGTGGCAATTAGAGAGCGCCACGGATTTGGTACAGTTCGTAAATGCGCTTGGTATCCATCTCAAGCTCGGTAACATAAGTGTCACCCAGTGGATACTGACGAACTACACGTGCACCATGAATTAAGCCTTCAACTTCAGCGCTTAAACGATCTTCGCGCTCGATGTTGTCAGAATTACGATTCATAGCCTTGATATATACGCCAGATACCTGCTCGGTTAACTCGCGATATGCTTCCATCTTAGAAGCTCTCATGGCATTAATCTGCTTCTCAGCTAAGGTTGCACCCTTTTGACGTGATAAAGGAGCATAGCCAGTAGCACGTAAAATTGGGAAGTCGTCTAATTCATTAACACCAGTGTCAGTGTAGTGAACCACCATGGATGCATTCTTCATAATAGTGCTGCAGCCAGTGGTGCTCATTACTAATGCGGCGCATAAAAGTGATGCTTTTAGAAACTTATTCATAATTCAATCTACCTTAATGCCCTACATTACTTGCTAACGCGTCTATAACCGCTTTCATCAGCAGTATCGCGAACTAACATAGTGTTGTGCAGATAAGTGTTAGCAGGATAAACAACTGGATCCTTACACTTACCTAAGATACAGGTAGGCATAACGTTGTCTGAGGCAGTATCCTCAAGATATACATCGTAGTTACCGCGTGAAGTAGCGCCTACAACAACATTATCCTTGAAACGTGGATCAGGCTTGGTCTTTGGGCCCTCATCAGAGCTGTCAAAGAAATTGTAGTTCTTACGCTCTTCTGGGGTAGCGGTAAAACCAGTAGTACCTGAGCTAGCGGTGGTTGCCTTAGAACCGTTAGCGCTTGAAGTTGTGGTCATTGCCACACTGGGAGCAGCATCAGCAGAAAGGTATACACCGCCTAATGGCTTGCCATTAGAAGAAACAATCTGAGCCTTGGTAATAGCCTTTTGAGCACGGGCGCGTTCTGCCTTAACAGCAGCGCTATTAGCAGTTAAAGCATCAAGCTTGCTCTGTGCCTCTACATACTTAGTCTTGTAGTAGTTGGCCTCACGAATCTGCTCTTTTGACAGATAGCCGCCAGCACCAGCAAAATCACACTGCTTAGTTACAGTACGATAGCAAGCTGGTAACAGATTGTATGGGATGAAATCTGTTGCTGAAGAGATGACCTGGCGAGTCTGCATGTTAATTACACGAGACACTAAAACCACACCTGAGTTGTTACGGGTGATGGTACCGCCAAGCAGATACTTAACATTGGTATCCTTAGCAATCTTCTTCCAGTTACGAGACAGAATGAAATCACCATCCTTAGTAACAGAAAGGCTGCCAGTTAACTTGTACTCAGTTACTTCAAAACCACGTGATGACATCTCATGGGTGAAGAACTCAGCTAATGCACGACCTAAGTAGCCTGCATTTTCAAAAGTATCAGTATCTACAAATGAGGTAACAGCGATGCGTGGCATGGTCACAATTTTGACATCGCCTTTCTCAGAAGTGCGATCTACTGGAGCATATGGGAGCAGATAGTGGAGCATGTGCTCTTGCATGGTGGTAGCCATACGAGAGGTAACAGCACTGATCTCCATACCCTTTTGCTGGTATACAGACTTATCGCTTTGAACGGAGCTAACTCCCTGAATACGAGCGTTAGACGGTATGTTTGATTGATTATTACTAACCGCAACACAGCCAGGAAGTAATAAGCTCGCACATAAAGCTACGAGCAATGATGACTTAAATTGCATCTCCTGAACCTCAATCTCTTTGAGCAGCACATAGCTGCGGATAGCATTATATCCGCCGCATCTATAAATGAATATTGCGACAAGGTGCAATAACAGTGCCATGATACGATGACAACTGTCTAGCAGATCTTTTGACGATTACGATCGCCTAATTCGCGTCATTGCACTATTGTGTGCATCTTACAAATGTTTGCATATTTCTTGCTCTATACCAAAGCTAGTTGAGGGTATTGCCGCTTCAATGGCTTTTTTATGAGCCATTGCGTGGGTATAGCAGTAAATATGACAAACTGTGCTCAGACAAAAATTTGTTGTCTTGCAACATCTTTTGTACAGCGTATCTTACATTTTGTAATATCACTGCATATAGTTGTCGTACTTGAGCAAGAATGTGTTGTAGATAACTTTGCTGTTACTCACTTGCACCTTCTATTCAAACAATGACCCGATCAGCAATGATCTTTTGATGTCAGATGGGCACAGGCTTTATGTCTGATCCAATACTGCAGGATCATGAGGCAATCTCGTAATCATCGGAGAGATTAAAATGCGAGCTTCTTTAAAAGCTTTATGTATTGCTCTGTTTATGGCTCTGTTTAGCCAATCAGCATTTGCAGGTTGGTATACATCCCATGGATCAGCAGCCATTATTAATGGAGATCGAGCTGCAGCACGTCGCGCTGCTATTGACGATGCATTACGCAATGCCTCGTTACAAGCAGGTGCTGACATCAGCATCGAGCAGGTTTTAGAAAACGGTACCTTACTTGATGAAAAGCTCCGTATTAAGGCTAAGTCACCTATCCGCCGTATGCAGGTAGTTGAAGAGCAAGAAAACGGCAAGGTTATCACCGTATTAGTTAAGGCTCTCATTGATGATGATTCAGTTTTAGACTGCTATGCAGGCAACATTAAGAAGACTATCTTACCTTTTAAGTTCCGCTATCAAGATCCTGAGGCTTCAGCAAGTGCTGCAGGTTTAGAGGACTTTAATGAGTACTTAAGTAAGATCATCTACTCTGGTGTCGCACAAAGCCCTGCTTTAACCATTTTACCTGCTGATAACTCACGACTTCTGACTCATCAGGGTTCATCAGGTCCAGATTACAACTTACAGCGTACTTTAGACTCTATTTCTCGTCGTACTCAGGCTCAGTTCATCATTGTTGGCAACATTAGCTCTATTGCTAAGTCCGATACCGGCAATAATGAGTTAACTAAGATGTGGTACAGCCCTGTACGTACCATTCGTTTTAACGTTCAGGTTTATGACGTCTACAACGGCCGCCAGATCTTAAATAAGGAATACACCGGAGATGCTGAGTGGAATCTTAAGGGTGCTGTAAACATTCGTACTGATCGTTTTGCCTCATCTGACTACGGTCAGAGAGTTAATCAGATCGCCAAGTACGCGATTGCTGACATCGTTTCTAAGTTACGTTGCCAGGTTCCATACGCACGTGTTGTACAAATTAATGACGAGCACATCCGTATCAACCTCGGTGAAGGCGCTAATATCAAGCCTGGTATGAAATTTAGTGTAATTCACCGCACTGATTACACCGATCGTCACTCTATGACCTACTTCCAGAACAACACCACTAAGAGCACTTACAAGGTAATCAACGTATCTCCAAATGCTGCTACCTTAGCACCTGTTGATATGAACAACTCCTTAATTAACGTAATGCTTGACGACCTAGTAGTGTTAAAAGAAGAGATGTAATTTAAGTTATTAAGCTTTATTTAGGCTATTGAAAAGAGCTGATCTTAGATCAGCTCTTTTCTTTTGCACTCCTTGTTAAGGCTTATAAACCATGCACGCGTAACTCTTTCAACGTTTCGTGTTTTTGCATATAATATGCGCCGTGTCCCCATAGTTAAATGGATATAACAAGCCCCTCCTAAGGGCTAGTTGTAGGTTCGATTCCTACTGGGGGCGCCACCTTCATTCTTTATATACTCATGTATATATCTTCTTACCAATCCACATCATCACTTCTAAAAGCCTTAAGCGCCACCACATTTGCTCATCTGCAAAGACAAGTACTCCAACCCTAAGCAAGCTTTTCATACCGCGTTAGCACCACGATCTGACAATTTCGCGACACTGACTTTCATGTATGCTTAGTCTATGCATGCGTTAGATCGTCAATCCACACCGCCATAAAACGTCTTGCCTTTTTGTATGCTGCTAAATTTGCCTACTCTCGATTGCAGCGTGCCCCTTAACTAAATCTATCCAAACTAAGTGAAACTTTAAGATTGCAGCTTACCCCTTAACTAAATCTATCCAAGCTAAGTGCAACTTTAAGATTGCATCTTGCCCCTTAACTAAATCTATCCAAACTAAGTGCAACTATTAAGTCTTTTACAATTATGTGAGCACTGTGGTCTATACAAAGCCTACTTTTAGCCATGCTCTGCCTTATAATTAACTTACTTTGCTGTATTTAGGAGGCGTCATGCTCAGTATTAACGAAGCCTTTTCACGTGCTTTTAGTAAAGGCATCTCTATGGAAGGTCGTGCCATACGCTCTGAGTTTTGGTTTGTTTACCCTGTTTGCGTCATTGTCATGGGCGTTTTAGGCAGAGGTGGCGCTATGTTTGGCAGCTACGGTGCTTTAGTCGCTTGGATGGGTACTGTAGTAATCTTTCTCTTTACTATTTGCTTAATGGCTCGTCGCCTTCACGATCGCAATATGAGCGCTTGGTGGTTAGCACTGCTCATCATCCCAACTATTGGCTTGTTAATTTTGCTCTTTATCTGTGCTCTGCCAGGAACTAATGGCACCAATCGTTTTGGCCCTGATCCTCTTGGTCAAGATGACGGATCTAATAGCTTTTACAATCAAAACAATGAGAATGATTATTCTGATGGCCCATACCATAAGAACGACTTTCCTTTTGATACTGGCAGTAGTGAGACAGATAAGCTCAATGATGATTTCAAGCGCAAGCTACGCGGATCATTTCAAGATAAAGACGATAAGTAGCCATTCACTATACAAATTGCTATGTGAGACTGCTTTGCGAAAGTAAGATCGTCACAGCACTAATTTACCAACAAACATTTGTACTTATCAAAGATCAGTACTACAAGATATGCGGAGCCACTAGTGAATATTAAAGAGGCCTTGATAGCTGGATTCAAAACCAAAGGACTACGTTTTTACGGTCGTTCTAGCCGTGCAGAGTTCTGGTACTTCTATATAGCTACCATGATCTTCATTGGTGTATCTTTTAAGCTCAATGCTATCCCAACAATTGGTTCACTACTGCAAGCAGTAGCGATCATTGCCATTATTGCCTGTCAATACACAGCCACGATCCGTCGTCTCCATGACACTGACATGGCTGGCAAGATCGTAGCTGTTCCTTATTTATTTACCTTGGTATATCTGATCTCTTGGGGTCCTTTAAATGCGCTGCAGCCAGAGTATGGACCAAAGATCTTAGATGGCATTATCACTGTAATTACTTTAAGTTACTTTTATATTCTCTTCCTCTGCGCCAAGCCTGGTACTAAAGGCAATAACAAGTACGGCACTGATCCTTTAGATACAAGCAAAGAGTCTCAAGACTTCATTAATCCTGTGCACATGGAGGTACCTCAGTATTTAGGTGATCCATGGGCGAAGTTTAAAGCTCGTGTTGCTCGCGACAAACAAAAGCAGCAAGAAAAAGAAGAGGCTATCGCTGCCGGTAAAGAAGTTGAAGAGGAACCTAAATACGTTAGTGTTCCAACCCCAAAGAGCGATAACAACAAGCCATCCCGTCGCGATCGCAACAAAAATAAATAGGCCCTAGCTCTACCATAGACATTTGCAGCTAAATCTATACAATCTAAATGCAGCTTTTATAAGCTACTGATCTACATTTGTATATTGAATACAGGAGATATCATGTACGGCTTAATATCCGCCATCAAAGTTTGTCTTAAGGACAAGTTATTCATCACAGGCGGTCGCGCAGGACGCGCTGAATTTTGGTGGTTTACTCTTTTTGCTATTGCTGTTCGTGTTGTCTTTTTGCCACTTAACACCATTCAGTACTTAGGCATTATTTACTCTGTCATTAACTTCATTGTATTCGTAGGTCACTACACTGTAATGGTTCGTCGTCTTCACGACACCGGTCGTTCAGGCTTGCACATCGGCCCAATGCTCGTTGGCCTTTTAGTTTCTTTTGCAGGCTTCGTCATCGTAATGCCACTAGCTGTAACTGTAGGCGAGATCATTGCTGGCTTAGGCGCTCTTTACGTACTTGTTCTGTGCGTTCTTAAAGGTGATGCAGGCGACAATCTCTTTGGCCCACCATCCCCACTGCCAAGCAAGGCCTAATAAGACCATCTTCCATCTAACACGGCAGCATCCACCATCTTAATCTACATAGTTTTAAGATCGCTGCCGTGCCCCACCGCACAAGCTAACACCACAAATCTACGATTCCCACGATCCATCAGAGCAAGCTCAAACCACCTCTATTCAAAGCTGCCAAAGTGTAGTCAAAACACCTTTGACGAACTCACTCTTACAAAGCTCACAATCCTAAGAACTACTAGTAGCAGAGCCTTCTAACTAAAGCACTAAATCACATCACTAAACAAAGGCAAGATCCTAAAACCATACTGTATTGAGCCACGATCTATTCAACCTAGGTATACGGTACAAATGCTTATTTTTGGTGCACACTCAAAACTATGGTTCCAAATAAACATATCTATACAAGCGAATGAAATTTATATGTGAGATATATCACAATACTAGTGCACATTATTATCATCTAACATTGCCATGCTATATTTGCTGCAAATTTAACGAACGATCTTAGCTCTTATGCAATCATAAGCACTAAGAAGACGTTATCTGTTCACAAAATGTATCCGTTCTTAGATTTTTAGTGCAAAACATAAGGATTTTTAAATGGACTTCAAGCAGGCGTTTATCACTTGCGCTATAGAAAAGCGTTTCAACTGGCAAGATCGTGCATGCCGTAGTGAATTTTGGTGGTTCTATTTAGCTACCGTCGCTATTGGCATCATCGCATCTCTTTTCAATGCCATTCCACTTATCGGCCAAGTCATTGCCTTAGTAATTAACATCGCCATTTGGTGGTTATCTACTGTTGCAGCTATCCGTCGTTTACACGACATTGATAAGAGCGGCTTTTGGCTCTTATTACCAGCAGGCGCATCTATAGTTGGCATTATAATGATTGTTATGGGTGTTTTGGGTGGATCAGACTTATTATTTGCTCTTGGATTCATTGTTGCTTTAGGCGGCTCAGGCTATATGATCTTCTTACTTGTTCAGCCAGGCACCCCAGGTCCAAACAAGTACGGTCCAAATCCTCTTGCTACTGCAGCATACAATGCACCTGATATGTCAGCCACTACAGCTAATGATATGTCCGCTCCAGCAGACAACAACATGTCAGAGCCTGCTGCTAACGAGACTCTTGGTGCAGCTAATGAGGAAACTACTGCAACAAGTGAAGCTCAGCCTCAGGACAAGAACAATCAGCAGTAATAGTTATATTGCTAAGCAGCTTTATTTTTAAGCTTGCTCCAGACGCTTATAAATGTCACAAAGCGGCCCCGCTATTTAATAGTGGGGCTGTTTTGTTTGTAATGGATGCGAGTCGTGTTAGATTTTGCTCAATGAGTTTGAGCATGGCTTGGTGATTTTTGATACGATCTTTAGTTACTGCCTCATTACACATATTTATCTAACAGATATGTACTGACAGTCTAATCAAGAGCATTGAGGATTGGTTTATGAATTTTCAGCGTGCCATCAAGGTTTGCATGGTAGAAAAACCTTTTAATTGGAAAGATCGTGCATCAAGATCTGAGTTTTGGTGGTTCTATCTGTTCACAATCTTATTGAACATCCCTCTTAGCATCCTCACTTATTTGAGCACTATCGGAGAGATTCTCAACCTTATTGCCTCAATTGCGATCTCTTGGCTAATTTGGATGGTCACTATCCGCCGACTGCATGACACCAATAAGAGCGGCTGGTATTCAGTTATACCTTTTGCCACACTCCTTGCAATGGTGCTCCTTGCTCTTATTTTTTCCGATGCTTTTGAAACTGAAGCATCCGCAGTTGGTCTCGCGGCGGTATTGATCATAGGGTGGATTGCTGTCCTTATTTACATGATCGTGCTGCTAGTCCAGCCAGGAACCGTAGGACCAAACCGTTTTGGCCCTGATCCTTTAATGGAAAACTACCAAGACTACAACTTCAATAACGGCGGCCAATTTAACGCCAATGGCCCTGCCTTTAATCCAAATGGACAAGGCTTTGGCCCTAATGGCCCAGGCTTTAATCCAAACGGCCCATTCAACGGCTATGGTCCAAATGGTCCAAATGGTCCATTTAATGGCCCAGGCCCTCAAGGCGGCCCTGGCGGTTCAGGTTTTAACCCAAACGGATTTAACCCAAATGGCCAAGGCTACGATCCTAACAGCCCGTTTAATGGCCAAGGAGGCCCAGGCGGTCAAGGCTTTAACCAAAACGGCTTTAACCCAAATGCCCAAGGCTATGATCCTAACGGTCCATTTAATGGCCAAGGCGGCCCTGGCGGTCAAGGCTTTAACCAAAACGGCTTTAACCCAAATGGCCAAGGCTACGATCCTAACGATCCATTTAATGGTCAAGGCGGCCCGGGCGGTCCAGGCTTTAACCAAAACGGCTTTAACCCAAATGGCCAAGGCTACGATCCTAACGGTCCATTTAATGGTCAAGGCGGCCCGGGCGGTCCAGGCTTTAACCCAAATGGCTTTAACCCAAATGGCCAAGGCTACGATCCTAATGGTCAAGGTTTTGATCCACACAGCCCATATAATGGTGAGCCTAATAGATCTGAGCACGATAATTTTGCGGCTAATGATCCGCGCAATGATCAGGATGTTTACCGAGGCGATCAGAACAACGCTGATGCCAACTTTAACGATCCATATAATGACTCAAACAACTCTAACGACTCGCATCATCGCTTCTAGAGCTTAGCGACTAAAAACTAAAACTATTACGATCTTTATCTAAAGCAGCCCTGTCCACAAAGACGGGGCTGTTTTTGTTTTGTCTCAGAAGGCTATAGTCAAAATAGTGGAGATCAAATGTTAATTTTTATGTTTAGTTTGGGTGCAAGTTAATTCAAAAGTCGCAAAAACACTATCAACTAAGCTGAAATTGAAGTGATCAAGAACTTTCTTTACAACAGAGATCACTTTTTATCAAGCCGTGTCTGACGTGGCTTTATAGCTTTGCTAGAATGATGAGGATATAGGTCTAAATGTAGACTTGTTATCATTGTTTATTACAACAAATTCAGAGTTAACCTTTTCTGACAGAAGTTGCACTTGAGCTACCGCAATAAAAGCTAATGGCTAGATGATCTATGAGCTTTGATTAGATCTCTTTACGCTCAAGCCTTAAAGAAAAGTACTCATATAAATGTTGTAAAACGAATTCTTAGGGGAATGGTACTGATTCGGCCACTGGCCGTTGCCATACCGCCAATGCTGCCGATTTTCAGTATAAGCTCATCTCAAAACCAACTTATATACATAGAAGTTAAGTGATTTTGATGAGTGCTCAGATGTAGGAAGGGGTCTGATGTTTTCACAAGTCGTATCATCACCGAAAGGACAATTCACAACAGTATTCGGTGCTTGCATTGTTTTAACTGCTGTTTCAACTGTAGTTTCAAACTTATCTGAGCCGGATTACTCCGTAACCATTCGTCTGTCACACGCCCGCACTGCTGGTTCATATGTTGACTTAAGTGCCAACAAGTTCAAGGAGCTCGTTGAGCAGAAGTCAGGCAATCGCGTTACTGCAGACATCTATCCAAACAATGGTCTGGCTGCTGGTCAACAAGATCGCGTCATGGACATGCTAACAAACGGCAGCATCGATATTCAGATTGCATCTGCAACCGATCTGTACAACCTCGATAACCGTTTTGGCACCTTCTGGCTTCCTTTCCTCTTTGAAAACGATGAGCAGATCAACTACTTCGTAAATGACGAAGAAGTTTTCACCACCATGCAGTCATGGTTAGATCCTCACAACATTTCTTTAAAGAGCCTCTACTCTGCCGGTGCTCGTCAGATCAGTAACAATGTAAAAGAAATTACATCCCCATCTGATCTTGAAGGCATGAAGTTCCGTGTACCTCCTTTCAATGCACCTCATAACATTTTCAAGACTCTTGGTGCTGAACCAGTTAGCATGAGCTTCTCTGAAGTTCCTTATGCTATAGAGAAAGGCCAGATCCAAGGTCAGCAAAGCAACTTAGCTCTGTTCTTAACCTCCAAGTTATACGAGACCCAGCCTTACGTAACCATGTGGAATGGCATGTACGACATCCACGTATGGCTTGCCAATAAAGACACCATGAGCAAGATGAGTAAGGCTAACCAGAAGGCTGTTGATGAAGCTATTAAGGAAACCATTGCTTGGCAGACCAACATGGTTGAGAACTTCAATAAGCTCTATCTCAAGACCTTAGAGTCCAAGGGCGTAAAGATTACCTTCTTAACCCCAGAACAGCTTGCTGCTTTCCAACAGAAGGCATTCCCAATCTACCAGGATTACGTTGCTAAGTTTGGTACCGACACCTTAAACTTTGTCCTGAGCCACCGTGGTAAGCTTGGCAATACTGATAATGACGCAGTATCCATCGACGCTGTTGTAGAGCAGACTGCCGTTGAGGCTGCCGAGAAGTCCTTAGAGGCTGCTCCAGAATTAGTTAGTAATGTTGTAGGCGATAAGATCGAGACCCTTCCTGAGGGCGCTGTAGCCGCTGAGCAGGCAGCTCCAGCTCCAGAAGCTGAACAAGCTGCACCTGCAGCCGAGCAGGCTGCCCCAGCACCTGTTGCTGAGCAAGCAGCTCCGGCCCCTGAGGCAAAGCCTGCTGTTGAGCAGGCTGCCCCAGCACCTGTTGCTGAGCAAGCAGCTCCTGCCCCTGAGGCTAAGCCAGCTGTTGAGCAGGCTGCCCCAGCCCCTGTTGCTGAGCAAGCCGCTCCTGCCCCAGAGGCTAAGCCAGCTGTTGAACAGGCTGCCCCAGCACCTGCTGCTGAGCAAGCCGCTCCTGCCCCAGAGGCAAAGCCAGCTGTTGAACAGGCAGCTCCTGCACCTGTTGCTGAGCAAGTAGCTCCTGCCCCTGAGGCTAAGCCAGCTTTAGAGCAGGCTGCCCCAGCACCTGTTGCTGAGGAAGAAGTTGAGACTACCGATGATGAGGCTGTTGAGGCTTTCGATAAGGCCGCTGCACAAGAGCAAGCTGCTGCTCAAGTAGCTGCAGCACCAGTTGCTGAAGTTACAACTCAGGTTCCTCTCTCACTGTACGCTGAACTCCCAGTGGTTGCTGATCTCGTAGCCATGGCTAATGTAGTTGAGGTTGAAGTAGCTACTGTAGAAGCTGCTGTTGCTCAAGAGAAGGCAATGGAGACCGCTCCACAGCCAGAGTTATACGCTGAAGAGCTCAAGAAGGAAACTGCTGAGCCAGTTGCTGAAGAATTAGTTAAGGCTGAGACTGTAGCTGCAGCTGCTGCCGATGCTGTACTGGCTGTTGCTGGTGATGCACTACCAGAGACCACTGCTAAGGTAGAGGCTGTACAAAAGGCTTCTGAGGCTGTAGTTAAGGCTGTATCAGCTGAGGCTGCCAAGGACCGTAACGTAGTAATTGCTAAGGATCAGCCACAGGTTAAGGGCTTTAAGCCAATCTATGAGGATGTTCCTTCTGTTTCTGGCTTCAAGCCAATCTTAGAGGACCACCCAACTGTTCAGGGCTTTGATCCAGTTGTTATCGATCAGCCACAGGTTAAGGGCTTCTACCCATCCCAAAAGCAGGCAACTCAGGCTCCAGTTCGTCATCCAGCTATGACCGCCCCAGCTCCAGTTGCTCCAGTAGGCCTCCAGCCATCACTGCAGTTTGTTCCAGTTGGTGAAGCTACTATCCAGTACATCGAAGTTGCACCAGGTCAGTTCCAGGCAGTTCAGGTTGTTCCAGTACAGCCAGTTCAGATCCAGCCTTTAAACACCAAGACCTACGGCAACGTTCACTACCAGCAAGTAGTTCCTGCTCCAGAGGCTAAGGCTGCTCCTGTTGAGGCCGCTCCTGTTGAGGCTGCTCCAGCTCCAGTTGCTCCTGTAGCTCCTGAGGCCGCTCCTGTTGAGGCTGCTCCAGCTCCAGTTGCTCCTGTAGCTCCTGAGGCTGCCCCTGTTGAGGCCGCTCCAGCTCCAGTTGCTCCTGTAGCACCAGAGGCTGCCCCTGCTGAGGCTGCTCCAGCTGCTGTAGCTCCTGTTGCTCCTGCAGCTGTTCAGGACGGCTTTATGAACATTGTTCCTCTCAAGCCAGCTGCTCCAGCAGTTAAGGCTGCTCCAGCCCCTGTAGAGGCTGCCCCAGCTGCAGTTGCTCCTGCAGCTCCAGTTGAGCAGGCCCCAGTTGCTCCAGAGGCTGCAGTTGTTGTTACTGAGCCAGCAGCAGTTGAGCAGGCTCCTGTAGCTCCACAAGATGCATACGCTGATGGCTATGAGTATGTTGAAGGTGCTGACGAGTACGAGTATATGGAAATCACCCCAAGTGCTGATGGTGCTTCAAACATGGATGACTTACCAGATCCAATCATCATCATGCCAGACTCAATCCCTGAGAATCTTCCAGAGGGTGTAACTCCAGAAGACTTAGTTGGTACTACTTACCCAACCATCAAGCCAAATCAGGAATAAGCTTTCTAGCTAAATCAATCGCTATTTATTAGCAGCAAGAACCCAGGTTTATCCTGGGTTTTTGCGTTTTTAAGCCTGATAAAGCAAGGCGGCCTTGAACTATTTGGCTCTGCAGTCACGCTTGAACTATGTGGCTTGCAGTCTTCAAAGCTCTGCATGTATTACATGTATGGATGCTAGGGGTGGTTAATTTAGTGGTTTATGAATGGTTAACTGATCGTTTGGCTCATGAAAGCTATTATTAAGATTGTGGTTATTTGAGCGATTTTTGGGGCTAGGCGGTATCTATAAAGTCTGGTTTTATGGCTAAGATACCTATTTCGGATGCTAATTTTGGCGATATTTGTGGGATTTAACTTAGATTTAACTTTTGTAAGACTGCAAGCTTAACTATTCTCAACTAAGATGCTCTTCAAACAACAACAATAAAAGTATGCCCGACCTTAGAGACATTAGCTAAGCTCTTATGAGCTTACTCACCTGTGGTGGTTCTCTTTGGTTTGGCTGCTTTTTTTATGCTTGCTGTACAGAGAAGATTACTTTAAGTAAGTCTTTAATCTTACAGCTACAAACAGAATTCTCCATAAGTAGTTGCTTGTGTGCGATCTAGCTTTGCAAAGTTAACAGCCTTAAGCACCACCGCTTAGAACGTCCTCCCTACTTTGCTATCTTCGCCTGTTATCTACACAATGCATCTTTTATAGTTGCGCTTGCTCCATCAGCTACCATTTTTAAGCCATTGCATAGCAAGTAATGATTAAAGCTATGCACGAGTTTAGATAGGCTTTACAATGGATTTAGACTTATGTAAGTGAGCTATTGAAAGTTCAAAGAAATTTATTTTACCCTTTGAACTTGACAACAAGTATAGAGTAACGCAACACTAACCATTAGCACTTAACGGTGTTCTACTACCCTTCAGCTTGAGTTTAAGTCTGATCGAGGACCCTATGATCTTTTACGTAGAAGATGACAACAGCATTCGCGAGATTGTTTTATACACTCTAAGCTCTATGGGCTTTGAAGCAAAAGGCTTTGAAGATGGCCAAAGCTTCTTAAAAGCTCTTGAAACAGAACGCCCATCTTTAGTAATGCTTGATGTAATGCTGCCAGATTATGATGGCGTTGAATTGTTAAAGCTCCTCAAGCGCAACGCCCGCACCAACGATCTGCCAGTGATCATGGCCACTGCACGTGGCGCTGAAATCGAAAAGATTCGTGCCTTAGACTTAGGCGCTGATGATTACCTTGCTAAGCCATTCTCCATGATGGAGATGGTTGCTCGTATCAAGGCTGTATTACGCCGCTACAAGAGCGAAAAGCCAAAGGTGCTTGAGGCCTCCAACTTAACCTTAGATGAAAGCAGCCATACTGTTAAAGAAGGCGATCGCTCTATTGAACTTACTTACAAAGAGTACGAGCTTTTATCTTTACTGCTCAAGCATCAAGGTCGCGTTTATAGCCGTGAGCAAATCCTCGATCTCATTTGGGGTCACAACTACGACGGTGAGAACAGAACTGTAGACGTTCACATCCGTACTTTACGCTCCAAGCTTGGCGATGCAGCCTCATTAATCAAGACTGTTCGTGGCGTAGGCTACAAGCTCGAGTGCAGCTAAGAGTTTATAAGGCCCCGATGGCCTAAGCATACATTTCCTTTTGTTCACAAAGGCCATGAGAGCTAATCTTATGGCCTTTTTTGTCAGTATCTTATAAAGCCAAACACACTTTGCGCGATCTTTAATTTAGCTTGTTTTAGTGCTCCTAGTATTTTTAGGTTAAAGCCTAAATATATGGGATTTGTCTGTCAAAATTGTCGCGCATTTGCTTAACAAATTCTTAATGATCGTGTGTAAGAATCTATCCGTTCGACAAGCCTTAAGTCCTGTTCTAAAGGCAAAGGATATAATCGATTTTTTGTATAACAATACATTGTTAAGTACGATCGTGACTTAACAAAGCAATGTGTGCTGTTAATTCTTTTGTTAATTAATAGCCACTTAGCTATCTACTTTTGATAGCTTAACCTCTTATATACTAGTACTTACGTACCTACCATGGTTGGAAAGAGTTGTGCGAAAGAAGATCTTTAAAGCCTGTCTGCAACTGTCTATCGGTCTGATGGCAGTGTTGTCTATCGCAGCAGTATTGATTCATCAGTTCTTAAAGACACAAGAAGATCTCTCACGTCTTGAGAATTTTGGAAGTGTCATTGCCGATGCTATTGATCTGCATGGTATCGACTTTCTCAAAGATAACACTTACTCCTGGATGCGTATCTCTGTCATTTCCCAAGATGGCACCATACTTTATGACAGTGCTTTTGATGAGAATACTCTTGATAATCACCGCACCCGTGCAGAGGTAGATGATGCTATTCACAAGGGCAAGAGTACTATAAGCCGCTATTCTAATACGCTCAAGAAGCAGACTTACTACCATGCTATTCATCTTAAGAATGGCTATGTGCTACGCCTGTCTTTCTCAAGTGACAGTGTCTATCTGTACACTCTTAACTTTATGGCATTCTTAGCAATACTGCTGTGCATTTTGATCGTGTTCTGCTATTACATTGCCACCTTACTGTCTCGCTCCATCATTGAGCCTATTGATAAGATCAACCTCAATACCATCAAGCCTAACTCAGATAGCATTGATAATGTGTACAACGAGCTGCGTCCGTTTATAAGACGTATTACCTCACAGCAGCTTAAGATCGACGAGCAGTATCAAGAGCTCCGTTTGCGTGCTAATGAATTCCAAGCCATTACTAAGAGTATGTCTGATGGCTTAATCATGCTCAATGCAGATGGCAATATCATCTCCATTAACAAGATTGCCCGTAAGATCTTCGCGGTTACAAAAGAAGACTGCCTCAATCAAAACTACTTGGCTATTGATAACTTTGAGTACCTCAAAGATATGATGGCTCAGGTAAGCGAGAAACCAAAGCAGACCCGTAATATCGTCCGTGATGGTAGAGATTATGAGCTGCGCTTTAGCCGCATTGAAGATAGCGGCATCTGCATTGGCTATGCGATCATAATTTTAGATATAACCGATAAGAAGCGTACTGAAAAGCAACGTCAAGAGTTCACTGCTAACGTATCTCATGAGCTTAAGACCCCATTGCAGTCAATTATTGGTTATTCAGAGATGATGGCCAATGGCTTTGTTAAGGCAGGTGATATTAAGCACTTTGCCACCCGTATCAATAAGCAAAGCAGCCGCCTTAAGACCTTAATTGAAGACATCATTTTCCTCTCACAGCTTGATGAAGGGCAAGTTGCGATTATGGAGCCTATCTCCATTAATCAAACTTGTCGCGAGGTATTTGATAACTTACAAGAAAAAGCTCAAGAGCATGGTATTACACTGAGTGTTGCCGGTGCTGATATTAAGTTCATTGGTGTAAGCCGTTACATCTACGAGCTTATCTACAATCTCACAGACAATGGTATTCGCTATAACAAAGAAAACGGTAGCGTCACCGTTTCCATGCAAACTACTAACAATAAGTATTTGATCACTGTTGCTGATACCGGCATTGGTATCGCGCCTGATGAGCAATACCGTATCTTTGAACGCTTCTATCGCGTAGATAAGTCCCACTCACGTCAAACTGGTGGCACGGGCTTAGGCCTGTCTATCGTTAAGCGTGTGGTACTCTATCATCAAGGTAAGATTCGTATTAACTCAGAAGTTGGTAAAGGAACTACCTTTACTATCACCTTCTACAAGGACAAGTTAGCTGAGCTTAAAGAGTCTAATGAACGTCGCCAATTAGAACTCCTAAAAGAAAGTGAAAAGGAGATGGCTATCTCCGATGCTATTACTGCAGAGCAAGCTATAGAGAACTTCCGCCTTAAAAAGCAAGAACTCGAAAACTTATCTAAAGAGGCCATGATCTCAATGGCCGCCGATGAGCTTGCAGCTAAGAATAAAGCTACAGCTGCTCAAAGCAGTGAATCAAATGGTAAAACAAGTGCTATCGTAGCTGATGGTGATGAGTTAAATGCTGTTTTTGAAACCCCTGATACCACGCTTAGCGTGAATGATGATTTAGATGCTGCTAAGAAAAATCATGCCCCAAATAGCCTTGTAGATATCCAAAGTAAGGATGCCTTGCTCAAAATATCAGATGCACTATCAGAGCCTAGAGATATCTCATCCTTAAGCCATAATGAAGTTACCTCTAAAGCTTATGATGAGTTAGCTGATAGTGATTTAAAAGCTAACCTTAGCTCTACCACAAGTAGTTATGAGATAGACGCAAGCAAGATAAGCGAATCCACGACTGCCTCAAAGAGCAGCCATAAAGCCGCTGACAAGAAGGTCAGCACTCGGGCCACTAAGTCTGCATCAGCTAGCAGTGCAGCTGTAAAGAAACCACGTACTAGAAAAACTACCACTAGTACCAAAAGCCGCACTAGGACTAGCAAGGCTAAAGGCCCAAGCGAAGAGCCATCTAAATAAACTTAAGTCATGATCTCATTAAGTTTAGGTCTGAGATCTAGTAAAGATAGAAATAAATCTCTTCATCTCAGGCCTTAACTAGTGATCACCAACGAAAAAGCTCAGCAAATGCTGAGCTTTTTTCTTTTAGCTAAAGTATGGTTGCGTGCTATTAGCCTGGAATGATCATACCTTCATCACGCATCTTAGCGATCTTGTAACGTAAAGTTCTTGGGCTGATGCCAAGCTTTTCAGATACAGCCTGACGATTGCCACGGCACTCTACTAAAGCATCTAAGATGATTTGGAACTCTTGCTGCTTAAGCTCGCCGCCTAATGACTTAGGAATGCTTTGATTCCTAATCATGTCCATGGAGTTATTGGCCATACCATGCTGGCTTAATAAATCATCATCGCCCATGCTTACAGGTGCTTGAGGCTGTGGAGGAACATCTACTACCTCTTGAACTTGCTCTTGAGCAATAGTTGGAGCGATACCAGCCATAGATCTTTGCTGATCTTGAGAGCCAATGGCGTCGTCTAAGATAAGATCGCTAGGCTTGATCACACCGCCGCTAGCTAAAATCAGAGCACGCTGCATAACGTTCTCTAGCTCACGCACGTTACCTGGCCATTGGTAAGCCTCAAGACGTGCTATTGCCTCTTTAGAAAGCTCAGGAATGTTTTTAGAGCTCTCGGTAGCATGACGCTTTAAGAAGAACTGAGCTAAAGGCAGCACGTCCTTGCTACGTTGGCATAAAGGCTTCCAACGTAATGGGAAAACGTTTAAACGGTAGAATAAGTCCTCACGGAACTTGTTTTCGAGTACAGCCTGCTTTAAGTCGCGGTTAGAGGTAGCAATAACGCGTACATCTAAGGAAATAGTCTTACGACCACCTAAGCGCTCCACCTCTTTTTCCTGCAGCACACGTAAGAGCTTAGACTGCAGGCTTAAATCCATCTCAGTGATTTCATCTAATAAGATGGTACCGCCTTGAGCCTGTTCAAACTTACCTGGACAAGCTTGAATAGCGCCGGTAAAAGCACCCTTCTCATAACCAAAGAGAGTTGACTCAAGCATGGTGTCAGGGATAGCTGCACAGTTAATGGCAACAAAAGGACCAGAAGAGCGAGCTGAGTTGTCGTGCACGTAACGAGATAAAACTTCCTTACCTGAACCTGATGGGCCGGTAATCATTACGGTAGCATCGGAGGCAGCAACTTTAAGAGCTAATTGTAATAACTCACCAGTACTCTCATCTGCCCAAATAGGCTCGCGCTTAGTAATACGCTTAACTGGAACACATCTTGAGACCTGGCTTAAGAGCACCTCAGGTGCAAAAGGCTTAGCCAGATAGTGAATAGCACCATCGCGCATGGCTTTAACTGCGCCATCAATATTGGCATACGCAGTCATCAAAAGTACTGGAATCTGAGGGTACTTGTCGCGAATGCAATTTAGCAAGGTATGACCATCCATGCCATCCATCTGAATGTCAGAGATAACCATATCCACGATACGTCGATTGAGCAGATCCAGAGCCTCATCACCATTAGAGGCCTCAACACATGCATAGCCAGTAAGCTCGAGGGTATCTACAATAGCCTCACGTAACTGACTATCATCATCTACTACTAAAATTAGACTTGAATTCATAAAAAAATCGACGCACTAACCTCTGCCTTAATGCATTGGAGCAGCGCCCTCCTTTGTGCAATTCGGTTAAAACTTATCACCTAGCTTCACTAGCTAAACCAACCTTGTTTCTATGTCTGGTAAGACATATAGTGATTGGCCAAGAATGGCTCTAAAGCCGCTCCTTAGGTATATGGTTTTGACATAAATGCCATGGATCAATCATTTTAATCTGTTAGGCAATTGCATCGCAAGCTTACAAGGACTAGCTTACACAATATTATGTACACAATCCTACACATGTATAGCTTGTGACAGTATGTTGCTCAAACATACCTTTGTGTTTTCTGGATAAGACACCGCTATACAAGAGCTAGGCATACTTAAGTTCATCTAACCTTAAGAGCATATAAACTTACATACCTGTAGATTTAGACAATAGATCACCAGATGTGACAAAGACTTGGCTAAAAGGCTAGATCTCGTCTTCACTGCGACGCTTTTGAGATCTAACAGCGGCGGCAAATACTGCGTTAGCTGCGCCTACTGCTGAGCCCTTAGCAGACTTTGGATCTTTGACCGTAGATGTGCCATCGACATTGAGGTTTGACTCAAGCGCATTAGATTTATGCTGCTCGCTTGCATCGAGTAACTTATGCGACTTATCAACCTTAACCTCAACTTGGTTAAAGCCTGATACATCAGTATGCACTACCTGTGAGAAGGTATTGTGCTCAGAAGTACTTGCATTCTCACTAGCTCTTAGAGATTGCTGCTTACGTGCATAAGCTGCAAAGGCCTCTGAGGTGGCACTATTAGCTGCGTGGGCTTGCTGTGAACTAATACCTGCAGCTGTCTTTGGTAAAGATTGAGAAGATGCAGCATTAGCCATGAATGACATGCCTGAAGATGCATCATGGCCATATCCAACATCTTGATTGGCTATGCTTGCAAAAGATGAGCCGTGTCTTAAGGCATTGGACAAATCACTTGCCTCAGATGCAAAATCCTCAGCGTTATCATAAGAGCTAAAGCCACTGCTTGATGCAAATGAATTAACTCCAACATCAATAGAGCCAGTACCAATAGCTGTCTCACTAATACGATTATTACCGTGGGCACTCTCAGTTAAGATTGAACGTACTGCCTTGGTATCGTTAGAACCCATTGCACTTGCATTGCTTTGATTTTCAGTGGCACTCTTATGTGCCCCCATCGATGTCGCACGTAACAGTTCAGTTGCAGAGGCAGCAGCCGATGCCGATTGTGTAGAAGTAGCTGCTGACGATGTAGCCATTGGCGCGGATACAGCTGAGGTTGCTGATGCGTGGGCACTTGATGGAGCTTGGCCACTTAATGTACCAGCACCTAAAGCTGCAGATGCAGCGCCATCATGAGCTAAAGTATTATTGGAGCTAGATTGACTATGAGTGTGCGTAGTAGCGTTGGTTACTGCAGCAATTTGCTGAGCTGAGTCTTCTTCTGTTGCCTTGTGCAGAGGAATAGAGATCTCAAAGACTGTCGCAAAAGTATTATCCCAAGAATCAAGGCGCAAAATACCCTGATGCACTTTAGTCACTGCAGTGACAACAGCTAGACCTAAACCAGTGCCAGATGGCTTAGAGGTATAGAAAGGCTCGAAGATCTTCTCTTTGAGCTCTTCTGGAATTCTTGGACCGTCATTGGCCACAGCAAAAACAGCGCGATCGCCATCCTTACTTAAATTTAAAATGATGTTATGACCGCCAGCCTCAACTGCATTAGCAATCAGATTGCTAATCGCGCCAGTTAAAGCGGTGGCGTTACACATGATCTCCAGACCCTCATCTTCAATCTGAACATCTAAACGCGCCTCACCCTTAGTAAGTACAGCTGTGACATTATTAGCTGCTTGATCAGCCACACTAGTAGCATCAGTAAGCTTAGCAGTTTGTTCATTAGAGCGAGCAAACATCAAAATGTCACTTACTTGAGCTTCTAAAGCCTCAAGACGGCTCATGAGTTTTTCTTGGAAACGCTTACGAGCAGACTCTTGTAGATTGGCATTTCCTAAGTTAGCTGCATACAAAATAGCTGCTGATAGTGGAGTACGAATCTGATGGGCAAGCGATGCTGCCATACGACCAAGCGATGACAAACGCTCCATATGAGAGAGCTTGTCTTGCAATAGGCGGGTTTCGGTAAGATCGGTAACTTGAATTAAGTGGCCTGAATGCAGCGGTACAGTTACTACCTGACAACGTCGTCCATCACGAGTGGAGATCTCATGACCATCATCATTACGTGGACGGAATACAGTTGAGATCACCTCAACCCATTTGCGTCCCTCAAGATAGGACTCATTGAGCAAAGACAGAGCTGCTGGATTGGCTTTTCTAATGATTCCACCCTCATCGATGACCATGATTGCTGAAGGAGTCTTTTGCAAAACTTCACTCATCAGCTCAACGTCGCTTTGAGAATTAGGAATCGTACTCATTAACCAACACCACTTAGCAAGGGTAAAAAAATCGAGCAGCCTCATACTTGCAACATATCGGCCGCAGCTACACAATTATGCCACTACCTAGGCAACATCACCATGTTCTTTGTAGCGTTTAAGCAAAAAAATAACCTATCCCCTCACTCAAAAAGCAGCAAGAACCACTCTTACCATCGATCATTAATACCTAACATAGATAAAAAGTTAAGATCGCGATCTTAAGATCTTTCTTCACGATCGCCAACAAAACCTACCACAACCTCCAATCAAAAGATTGAAGATCAGAATCAGCGATCTTTTCGTAAAGATCACGGCATTGCATTTTAGACAGTTAGACATTGTGATCTGCGATCTTTTTAGTAAAGATCACGGCATTGCCGTTACTAAAAGGTGACGATCGCGATCTGCGACCATTTTAGTAAAGATCACGACCTTGCAGTTACTAAAAGGTAGCGTTCGCGATCTACGATCTTTTCAGTAAAGATCGCAGCATTGCCGTTACTAAAAGTTGACGATCGCGATCTGCGATCTTTTTAGTAAAGATCACGGCATTGTCTTTAGTCACAGTTGACGATCGCGATTTGCGATCTTTTTTAGTAAAGATCACGGCATTGTCTTTAGTCACAGTTGACGATCGCGATCTGCGATCTTTTTTAGTAAAGATCACGGCATTGCCGTTACTAAAAGTTGACGATCGCGATCTGCGATCTTTTTAGAACACGGGCAATGGGATCAGTGCTTTGTAGATGAGATGGCATGTATGAATGAGGATGGTAGTGCGTGGGGTTGATAAACTTGGGATTAAGATGAGTGTGGTGGCAATTAAAAAGGCCCTCGCAGCGTGAGCTTGGAGAGCCTTTTAGATAAGGCGCATTATAAGATCGCCTTACCTTGATTGCGCTTAATGTGTAGCTATTAGCCGATGTAACGACGTGCGTTGCGGAACAGACGCATCCATGGGCTAAAGTCACCCATGTTGTCTGGGTGGTAAGAGTTAGCAACGGTACGTACTACACGCTCTGGGTGCGGCATCATAATAGTGAAGCGACCGTCAGCGGTAGTTACAGAGGTAATACCGTTTGGTGAGCCGTTAGGATTTAATGGGTAACGCTGTGCGATCTTACCGTAGTGGTCGATGTAACGCAGTGCTACTAAATTAGCATCCTCTAAAGCCTTAACGTGTGAGTCATCCTTGAACTCAGCACGACCCTCACCGTGTGAAACCACGATTGGCATGCAAGAGCCTTCCATACCTTGATAGAAGATAGATGGGCTCTTTTGTACCTCAACCTGAACAAAGCGAGCCTCAAAGCGCTCAGACTTGTTGGTTACGAAGCGAGGCCATAAAGAAGCACCTGGAATGATGTCACGTAAGGTAGACATCATCTGACAGCCATTACATACGCCTAAAGCAAAGGTGTTGTTACGATCGAAGAACTGAGCAAACTCAGTCTTTGCACGCTCGTTGAATAAGATAGACTTAGCCCAACCCTCACCAGCACCTAATACGTCACCGTAAGAGAAGCCACCGCAAGCTGCAAAGCCCATGAAATCAGAAAGCTTAACTGAGCCATCTAAGATCTGGGACATGTGTACGTCAACTGCGTTAAAGCCAGCACGGTAGAAAGCGTGTGCCATTTCAGCTTGGGAGTTAACGCCCTGCTCACGTAAGATAGCAACCTTTGGAGAAGCGCCCTTGTTGATGAATGGAGCTGCAACGTCTTCTTCGTTATCGAAGGTAAGGTTGAAGAATAAGCCTGGATCCTTCTCGTCAGCCTTGTCTTCAAACTCTTCTTTAGCGCAAACTGGGTTATCACGCAGAGACTGCATGTGATAAGTAGTGGTGCCCCAAATGGTACGGTAGTGAGTACGGGTGTTGTTAATAACATCCTTACCGTCACGAGTGAAGACGATACGGTCGTCGTCACGTAAGGTACCAATAACGAAGCTGATGTTAGCCAGACCGTGACCAGAGAGAATGTTAAGAACCTTCTCCTTGTCCTCACGCTTAACCTGGATAACAGCACCAAGCTCTTCAGAGAACAGAGCGCTTAAGTTATCTTGGTTGAGCTGATCTAAGGTTACGGATACACCAGTGTGACCAGCAAAAGCCATCTCAGCAATAGCAGTGAATAAACCACCGTCTGAAATGTCGTGGTAAGCCAAGATGAGATCAGACTTGTTTAAGAACTGAATTGCATCGAACAGACCCTTTAAGCGAGATGCATTTTCAAGGTCAGCAGGCTTGTTACCAAGCTGTCTGTAAACCTGAGATAAAGCAGATGCACCTAAGCGGCCCTTACGCTCACCTAAATCAATGTAGATTAAATCGGTGTCGCCCTTATCGGTTCTTAACTGTGGAGTTAAGGTCTTGCGTACATCCTCAGCACGTGCAAAGGAGGTAATGATGAGGGACATAGGAGCGATAACATCGCGCTTAACACCGTCCTCTTCCCATGAGGTCTTCATGGACATAGAGTCCTTGCCTACTGGTACGGTAATGCCAAGCTCAGGGCAAATCTCCATACCTAAGGTCTTAACGGCGTCAAACAGACCTGCATCTTCGCCTGGGTGACCATTTGCAGCCATCCAGTTAGCAGATAACTTAACGCGGTTTAACTCACCGATATATGCAGCAGCTAAGTTGGTTAAAGCCTCACCAACAGCTAAACGAACTGATGCCTTGTGATCAAGCAGAGCAACTGGAGTACGCTCGCCTACAGCACAAGCCTCACCATTGTATGAATCGTATGAAGCAGCGGTAACAGCTACGTCAGCAACAGGAACCTGCCATGGGCCAACCATCTGATCACGAGCAACTAAGCCAGTAACAGAACGGTCACCAATGGTGATAAGGAAGGTCTTCTCAGCAACTGCTGGCAGAGCTAAGACGCGCTCGGCAGCCTCACATGGGCAAATGCCAGTAGCATCGAACTCTGGGCTGTTGTGCTGAGCATGCTCAACCTTCTTAAACATACGAGGTGGCTTACCTAAGAGGATATCTAAAGGTAAGTCGATTGGGCAGTTATCAAAGTGCTCATCGTGAAGTACTACACGGCGCTCTTCGGTAGCCACACCAATAACAGCAAACTGAGCACGCTCGCGCTTACAGAATGCCTCAAATACAGGGAACTTGTCTGGATCTACAGCTAATACATAACGCTCTTGAGACTCGTTACACCAGATCTGCAGAGGAGACATGCCTGGCTCGTCGTTTGGAATAGCTCTAAGCTCGAAACGACCGCCTACACCACCGTCGGATACTAACTCAGGCATTGCATTAGATAAGCCGCCTGCACCAACGTCGTGGATGAACATAATTGGATTATCAGCACCTAACTGCCAGCATGAATCGATAACCTCTTGGCAGCGACGCTGCATTTCTGGGTTACCACGCTGTACAGATGCAAAGTCGAGCTCCTCTGAGGACTGACCTGAGTTCATAGAGGAAGCTGCACCACCGCCAAGACCGATATCCATTGCAGGGCCGCCTAAAACGATGAGCTTAGCACCTGGGTTGATGTGATCTTTTTGGATGTGCTCACGACGAATGTTACCCCAACCGCCAGCAAGCATAATTGGCTTGTGGTAGCCACGGATTTCAGTGCCGTTGAAGCTTGAAACCTGCTCTTCGTAAGTACGGAAGTAGCCAGTTAAGTTTGGTCGACCAAACTCGTTGTTAAATGATGCTGCGCCTAATGGACCTTCGATCATGATGTCCAGAGCAGAGGCAATACGAGATGGCTTGCCAAAATCATGCTCCCAAGGCTGCAGATAGCCAGGGATCTTAAGATTGGATACGGTAAAGCCGCACAGACCAGCCTTTGGCTTAGAACCTACACCAGTTGCACCCTCGTCACGGATTTCACCGCCTGAGCCAGTTGCTGCACCAGGGAATGGAGAGATCGCAGTTGGGTGATTGTGGGTTTCTACCTTCATTAAGATCGGCATGTCTTCTTGATGGAATGCCCACTCACGGGAACCATTTTCAGCATAGAAACGACCAGCCTTAGAACCTTCCATAACAGCTGCGTTATCACGGTAAGCTGATAACACATAATCTGGAGTGGCCTCAAAGGTGTTGCGCACCATGCCAAATAAAGACTTATCCTGCTCAACGCCGTCGATTTCCCACTTAGCGTTGAAGACCTTGTGACGGCAGTGCTCGGAGTTCATCTGAGCGAACATGTACAGTTCGATATCAGAAGGATCACGGCCTAAGTTCTTAAATGCATCAACAAGGTAGTCGATCTCATCGGCTGACAGAGCTAAACCTAAATCAACGTTAGCCTTTTCAAGTGCAGCCTTGCCACCACTAGTCAGTGCAACAGTCTTAAATGGAGCAGGGCTTTGTGCGGAGAACAGAGCCTTAGCATCGTCAAAGGAGTACAGAACAGTCTGTACCATGCGATCGCAGATCATTGAAGAAATGATCTTCTTTTGCTCTTGAGTAAAGGCGTTACCGTCTTTTGCGCAAATGTAGAAAGCCTCACCGCGCTCAATGCGATGAATGCTATTTAAACCACAGTTGTGAGCAATATCGGTGGCCTTAGTAGCCCAAGGAGAGATGGTACCGATACGTGGTACAACTAAGAAAAGCTCACCCTTGTCCTCGTGAGCAGTATCAACTGGGCCATAGGTAAGGATCTTAGCTAAGACATCCTTTTGAGCATCTGTAAGCGGTTCAGCACAGTCAATCAAATGCATGAAAGCAGTAGAAATGCTGGAAACCTCTACACCAGCTTGAGACAGTGAGAGGATCAGCTTATCGATCTTGTAATCTGATAAAGCTGAAGAGCCGCGTAAAATATCCATTCTTGTAAATTCCCGCAAATAGGCTACACAAACAAAAGCTGCCCCATTTTAACAGAAATTTGAAGATCATCCCCATAAATCCCACATCCGTCACAGATTTGCACCTTAACCAGCCGTTTAAGACCGTCTAAAAGGCAATGTACACCGTGTTTTTGATAAAAATGAGTTCCGCAAACTAAGCCAATCAAACTTACACTTGTTAATTAGTAAGTTTTTGCCCTTGTTTGGTATTTTTAGCGATAATCTTGCTCAAAAGTGCATCAAACGGGCTTAAGCAAACATAAATTTCATGATGCATAACACAAAAGCTACTCAAATCCTAATCTTGCGCTAACAATGGAGGTCTATAATGCACGTGACCCAAATGATTCAATGTCAGCCATGATTTGGCATTCGGGCTCATCAGATATAAGTATTAGAGAACTATAGATATACGTCTATAGCCGTGTTTTCCGTTAAGCACTACAAGTGCAAAAGCACAGACAAGCTTAGTTAAAGGCACACAAAAGCTTAGTTAAGGGCTAAGAGACAAGCTTACACAGGTACTAGCTTAAGCTGCATTTTGACAGGTCTTACTAAAATGCCGCGCTAAAACTAAGTAGAAAAGCTCAAGAGCTAAACTTTGCTACTTGGCGCTAAAGACGTACCTAGCTAAAGATCGTGTTAGACAATCAAGTTCATGTACTACTCTTGATGTAGCCACTCAAGATAGGAAAGTTTTTATTATGAGACGTTCAGCTCACCTCAAAGGCCACCGTTCATCTATTCGCCGTTCACATCGTCGCCGTTTACAGTTTAAGAATATTCGTCGTGTAGCTCATCACCGCCGTTTATCATTCTTCTTACAAGAGAACATTTTATAATTCTTAAGGGTTAGATCTCTTGATAGGCTCAGCATTAAAGCAACTATCGTTTATGAGCCACTTAAGACGCAGCCTAGGCTGCGTTTTTTATATCCATAGCACGCAAACACAGGCTAGACAAAGTACAGACTGCTATACCCAATGCTCACGCAAACTTTTGCCAGCTCAAAAGCTCAAGTATGCCTAGCGGCAAAAGACTTCCGCACCATAAGCAGCCACAATCAGTCTATAAACAGCCTATTTATCAGGTTTTATCTGCTTAATGTCTCTTTTATGTACATGGCATGTTGCGTGCAATATATCTATCTTAGGTCAATAAGTCCGATCTAAACTATACATCGCGGCTATGAGTTAAACATGGCTGTTATGCTTGCAAGGATTTGCCAGAGCAAGTGAGAAAAAAGCATCAGTGCTAGCTTACGAAATGCTATATAATGGTAAGTTATAACTACACAGTTTTTTTGCTTTTTGCCTTTGCTTGTGCAGGAGTAGAGAGATAATGTTTATTACAAAACCTCAGGATATGATGAAGGAGTACCGCAAGGCCTCAGTTAACGCTGAACTTGCTGTTGCAGATCCTTACACTATTACAAAGGCATTATTCAACGGTGTCTTTGAACGCCTGGGCCAAGCTAAGGGTGCGATTGCACGTGGTGATTTAGAAGAGAAGGCAAAGAAGATTGCCTCAGCTACTGCCATTATTCAGCACCTTAAGGACACTCTTGATCCTACCCACGCTCCTGAAATTGCAAGAAATTTAGCTCTTATCTATGACTTCATGTTAGATAAGCTTGCTGATGCTTCTATTCAGGTTAGCGAGGCTCCAATCGATGATGCACTCAAGGCCTTCATGCCAATTAAAGAAGCATGGGACAAAATCCCTCTTGCTTCTATCAAGGAGGCTCAGGCTAAGATGCGTAGCGATCAGGATCACTTCCAGCATAACTACGATCCTGCAAATAAGATCATCGACGGCTCAGTCTAAGATTTACTCACTAGCACAAAAGGCTAATGCCCTTTTAAGCTAGATAGACTTCATCTAAAGCCGGCATAAGCCGGCTTTTTGTTGTCAGCTTCAAAGCATGTGGCCATTAGCTCCATGCACATTAATACAAGCTCTGCTAACCATAAGATGGGCTAGCTTTTAACTAGAATAGTTGGCATCCACTAAGCGTGGATTAAAGTAGACCTATGCTTATTTGCATATGGTTTATGACGCGCTTGGCTTTCATATCACAAAGGGGACAGTATGAACCAGGAACTGCTTGATCTTGCAAGAGAAATTGATGATAACGAGGATGCTATTGCTGATGCGCTCGAGGCTGAAGACTTTGATACTGCAGCAGCTTTAACTCAGGATAAGGTTGCTCTCTTCCGTCGTTTAAACGATCTTGCTCAGACCATTGAAGATAAGACCGAGCTTAATGAGTACTTAAAGTCTCTGCTTGAAGTTACAGTAGAACAGCGTGATCTTCTTGACGATGAGTTCAAGCGTGTACGTCAAGAGCTCTACAAGTTCCAAAAGGGCAGCAAGGGCAAGAATCAGTACTCCCAAGTTGATGGCTACGGCAAGCCTAAGTCAATTTTCGAATAAGAATTAACAAGCCAAGACTCTAAGGCTCATAAGCCTTGAAAGCTACAAGCTTATTTAAAGCCCCGCTTCTCTTGTCAGCAGCGGGGCTTTGCTTTTTGGGCAGTTTAATTACCCTACCATCCATGATCTGTGCGATGGAGTAATTGTCAGGCTCGCCACTAACTTATTGACGGTGATTTTGGCTTTAAAGATATCAGCACAGCGAAATTTAGGTTATCCCTAGCCCTAGTTACAAAATTTTTAGCATCTATAAAGTGCTTATATACGCCGTTTTACTATTAGCAATGAGAGCTACCTTGTCAAAATTCTCATTATTAGCGTGAATCTTGCATAACTAGGAGGCTGACAAGTAATCATATAGCCTCATAAGGCTTAAATTAGAGCGCTAAGCTTACTATTAATGATTGCATCGTTAAAACTAACTCAGGTGCGAGAGCAAAATGCCACTGCAACACAGGACATTTTGCTGTTGCCCCTTTCGATTATGTAGCTTCTAAGATAACTAGTGGCTAAAAGGACATTTTTATGGTTAAGGAAATAGAGCCAACTGCTAGCAACGGTACCACTGAGTACAGTGAGCCACCTAAGGCATGGGAGAACATCGACGATAATGCTGCTCCTTCTGCGATTGACGCACAGCTGAAGACTCGCGAAGAAGTTGCTAATGAGTTCAAGCAGGAGCTTGGCTTTGACCCATCTGATCTTGATGAAATGTCCAAGCACGTAACTCAGATGGACGAGAGCTTCTTAAAAGATCACGTCTATCAGCTCATCGAGCTGCAAAAAGCCATGACCGAAATGCTGATTGCACGTTTTGACAATAACATGCAAGCATTTAAGAAGTTCATGCCGGACATCTATGAGCAGTTTAAGAACTTCCGCCCAAGTGAGCCTTTAGAGTTCATGTGTACCTCTAATGGTGTGCCTAATCTGTACTTCCCGGCACGTGGCGAGTTCTTCTACAAAGTTTATGATCCAGTTGAACTGTGTAACTCTCAGGTAGATCTCGTTTTAGAGCGCTCTCCTTTTAGACAGTTAAACTACGGCTTAGACGCTGAGCAATTAGGTCAGATCCACCACCGTTACTTAAACCACATGGTGGATTTTAATAAGCAGCACATTCCTAACGTTAATAATCCATCAGTTACTGGCTCATGCCCTATCTGTATTATCGTAGGCTGCGGCTTGGGCTATCACTTAGGCCATCTCTATGAGAAGGTTGATATTGGTAACCTCGTACTTATCGAGCCTAATATCGATCTGTTCTTTGCCTCATTACACGCCTTTGACTGGGCAAACCTCTTAAATTACTTAAATGAAAACAACCGTGGTATTTACCTGATGGTTGGTCAGACTAAAGAAGAGGTGTTTGAGGATCTTAACAACTACTATCAGCGCCATGGCCGTATGCTCGCTTGCTATATGTGGTCAATGGTTCACTACCGCTCTAAGGAGATTAACGAGATCTCCGATCGTATCGTTGAAGACTACGAGCGTGCTTATGCAACCTTAGGCTTCTATGACGATCACCTCTTTGCGGTTTCTCATGGCATTAGCCACCTGCACAACCATGTTCACTTCGTTAAGCGCAACGTCGACTTCCCTAAGAAGTGGCAAGAGGACACACCTTTTGTGGTGGTTGCAAATGGTCCATCCTTATCTCATGATCTGCCTTTCTTACGTAAGATTCAGGATAAGGTCGTTATCTTAGCTTGCGGTACTGCTGTTGAGACCTTGTATAACGCAGGTATTCGCCCTACTTTCTATGGTGCAACTGAGCGTTTACGTATTGTATCCGAGCACTTAAGCCTCATCCCAGATCGTGAGTTCTTAAAGGATCTCATCTTAGTTACCGGTGACGTTATTCACCCTGAGGTAGTTAAGTTCTTCGATCACACTGCCATATTTGGTAAGGGTGATGAGACCTTCTTCTGGCTGGCTGCAGGTAAGATTTACGATCAGTGGCGTGAGGTTATGCCTATCTCCTTAATGAACCCATTAGTGGGTAACTTAGGTGTAGCTGCAGCAACTCAGTTTGGCTTTAAGAACATTTACTTATTTGGTGTTGATAACGGCACTAAGCGTGATGACTTAAAAACTCACCCTGATGAGAACCTCTTTTACAACCGTGAAAGTAGTGACAGTGATGATCCTGTACCAAGCTACAAGCGTCTTGTTTACTCCCTTGAGGGTAACTTTGGTGGTGTAGTTTACTCTGACTACCTGTACAAGCTCTCAGCTCGTTACATGGAAGTTATCATCCGTAACGCTAAGGCTAATAACAAGCTTAACTACTTCAACTGCTCTGATGGTGCTGCCTTAAAGGAAGTAGAGCCAGTCCACAGCGAAGATCTCTTAGAGAAGTGGCTGGCGCTGCCTGACTTTGACCGTGATGAGTTTGTACGCTTCATGGACGAAGAGAAGACCTTTGCCATTGAGCTTACTGAAGAGCAAGACAAGAGCCTTATTGACAACGATACCTTCGATTACATCTGTCACATCATCATCAAGCTGCTGACTAAAGAAGAGCGTCCTAAGACTCGTATCGATTACGTTTTCATGCTGCAGAGCGTTTCTGAGATGCTCAATAAGATTCACGAGACTCGTGACTACTATATTGCAGACTTCTTTGACGGCTCACTTGCTGGTATGTTTGCGATGGTAATGCGTACTGTTTACCTCGTAAAGAACGAGCAGTTAGCATTAGATCTTGCTGATCAGCAAATTCAGTTCATCGTCTACTTCATCGAAGATGCTATGAAGCTCTATCGCTTCATGCCTGACTACCTTGCTGAAGATCACCAAGTTCACTTAAAGGGCTTAGTTGGCTACAACCACGGTAACTGCCATGCACATAAGCTTGACCCACGTAAACCTTATGTAACGCAGGCTGATACTGACAAATACCCAACCCGTAAGTTCGTTAAGCGTTACGAATAAGCACTCAACAACATAAGATCTTACTAGATGCCATGCGTGCCTTACGCACGCATGCATGCATACACGCACACTTGCTTGCACGTATGTGCGCTTGCTTGCATCCATGCACGTACGCTTGCATAGCAGCTACCAAGCTCGCCACGCAAAGCGTTACTGACGCATGCAGATCATAGATGCTAAAAGATCGTGCGTATCTTAGTGCTTGCGACAAAAAGGCCTCAGCGCATTAGCGTTTGAGGCCTTTTTTGTGGGTAATTTGCTAGTTTGGGTCTGAAAAAAAAGCCTCTGGGATCATGGCGATCACAGAGGCTTTTTTTTTAATTAAAGCAAGCAGCTAAAAGATATGGATCGTTTAATCTGCTTTAACCTTACTGATCATTCTTTTTGACGGTATAGACACGACGCTTAGTAACTGTAGTGCTAGGAGTAGCCTGATTACCACGGTTGTCGTTATTATCCTGGTAGCGATTGCGATAGCCACCATTGTCATTGCCGTTTGAATTGTAGTTTTTGTTGTAGCCATTCTGCTGATAAGCAGTAGTAGCTCCGTTATAACCTTGATTGTTACGGTAACCGCTATTGGAACCACGGTAGTTATTTTGCTGATAATTACCCTGGGAGTTGTTGTTATAACTGTTGCCGTTGTTCTGGTAACGGTTTTGGTAATTACCACGATCTTGGTAGTTGCTCTGGCCATTGAAAGCACCAAGTCTACCTTGATAACCAGTCTGCTGATAATTGCCCTGATTACCATTGTTGTTATAACGGCGTGGCTGGTAATTTCCCTGAGAGTTGTAATTACCTTGGGAGTTGTAGTTATTACCGTTCTGATAGCGGTTCTGGTAATTGCCGCGATTGCCTTGATTGTTGTAACCGCCATTAGCCTGATTGTTGTAACCACTGTTGCCTTGGTAGTTGCCACGATTTTGGTAGCCTTGGTTATTGTTAGGCTGACCGTTATTGAAACGACGGTTGTTGTTATTTGGTCTACCGTTGTTATTACCAGTACCCTTAAAGAAGCGCTTGTTTTGACCGTTGTTATTGTTCTTAGCGCGGTTTACTGCAGCATCAATCTGCTTACGAATGCGCACGATCTCTTCTTTAGCGTTCTCACGGTGTTCTGGTTCGATCTCGCCTGCTGGATTACCGTCTAAGTCGATACGGGTAACACCTTCAGCAACTCTCTCAAGGTATGGTAAAGAGTGACAGTAGTTATGCAGAATCTTATAACGCTGCTTATCAAAGAACTTGTACTGAGCATCCATACCCTCAAGACGCTTTAAGATATCTTGGGCGATACCGATCTTAAGTGGTACACGTTCATTACGATCAATAAAGATTGCCTTTGGGAAAGCTAAAGCTAAGAAATTTAAGAACTTTATGCGCTCTTCTTTATCGCGCATACGGCGCTCTTCACCAGCCTTACGCTCAGCCTCAACACGGGCACGACGCTCGGCACGCTCTTCTTCGGTTAAGACAGGACGTAAATCGCGCCAAGAGAACTTCTTTTCTGGCTGTGGCTGTTCTTCGCCATCAGCTGCCTTACTCTCGCCATCAGCTGCCTCAGCTGCCTTGCTCTCGCCATCAGCTGCTTTACTATCACCGTCAGTTGCCTTAGCATCCTTTTCATCAGAAGTCTGATTATCTGCCTGTGCTGCACTTTCCTGAGTGTCTGCAGTCTCTTGACTATCTAATGAGACTTCATCATCACAAGCATCGTCAGAGCTCTCAAGCTCTGCCTTTTCCTTGTTTTGAGAAAGGGCATTAGTTAAAGCTGCAACAGCAGTAGGATCTAATTGACCAGACTCTTGGGCCTGCTTAGCAAGCTGCATGAGGAGATCAAGCTGCACTCCTTTTTCAGCAGCCTCGGCAGCTTTATCAGCTTCAATCTGAGCTTTAGTACGACGAGTACGCTTTGGCTTAGCCTCTTGGATCTGAGAGTCTGCTTCGATCTGGGCTTTAGTGCGGCGGGTACGCTTTGGCTTTTCTTCCTCTGAATCTGGACAAGCCTCGAGAGCAGCAGCTTTGGCAGCATTATCTGCTTCGATCTGCGCCTTGGTACGACGAGTGCGCTTTGGCTTTTCAGCCTCAGCACCATTTTCTTTAGCGGCTAGAGCTGCAGCATTATCTGCCTCAATCTGAGCCTTAGTGCGACGTGTGCGCTTTGGCTTCACAACCTCGCCATCTAATTCTTCTACTTTCGTAACTTCAGAAGGAGATAACTCATGGTTATCAGTTACTTTAGCGTCCATTTTGCGTTTCAATCCTGTGGTACCGAATTAGTCAGTACAAATCAACAAAGGCACACCGCTATACCCAACTACTTTAGAACATCTAAAGTCACCATAAGTAAGCGGTAAAGCAGACATATATCTGCATTAGGCCAAAGCAAAAAAAATAAACATGCAAACAACTACTCTAAAAACCCATACAGGTCATTAAGAAGCAAGAGAAGCTCGCTTTAGCCGACGACTAACTTAATTATTCTTGATCTTAACTAAATAATTACAAGGCATAAGCCTTTAAGTGTACCTGTTACATTATGCTAAAACACAACTCAGTAGCTCTAAGTTCAATGCTTGGCACATTATAAGTAGATAACTACTGACTGTAACATGGTATGAGTAGAGCATGTCTTTTCAAACAAAGCCCTTACCATACTAACACTAAACATAATCTCTAAAATAGTTCTAGAGAATTTAACTTACTCCGTGAGGTTTGCTCAGTTGCATCCTAGTTACTTTAATTATGAAAACTAGAATGAACCCTGATAAGGATAGCAAAAACTTAAGCCATCACTAAATAGTGTGCACAAATAAATACCAGTTGTTGCGCTTTGGTAGTATTCATGCCCCACCTTGGTGATCAAGGATGCTATACAATATTACAAAACTGCATTAAGTAATATGAAAATTAGAGCATCATAGCTACAAAAGCCGATGAATATCACAGTTTGCGCAACTTTTGGGTAATAAAAAACAGCAGTGAGGGCAAAGATTCGACGCTTGCCATCTTTTGATGCGTAATTGATGCAGCAATGCAAAATGCTAGTGAAACATTTACTGAATAGCCATACCTAATTAATCCCACAAAACAGCCACTTCCGACAAAAAGCGCCCACTTTTACATACTGTACTTTACACAAATAAAGTCCAGATCCCTAAAGGCGTTTTTCATGACTAGATATATACAACAAAGCCGCCTGGATCAAAACTAAGAACCAGACGGCCTTGAACATAAATGGGCTAGCTATTTAGCTACGCTGCACTGAGTGTATACATCTAAGCGTATTGCTTTGAGTGCATGCCTATGGGCTAAGAATTACTTCTTACCGCCTTTCTTGCCAGCGTTCTTTGGCTTGCCTTGACCATTGCTTGGAGCATTGGATACTGCAGATGCCTTTGGACGCTTTTTGAGCACTAAACCTGCACCAGTACGCTTAGCCTCAGCGATCTCACGATTTTGAGCACGCTCAGCCTTTTGAGCAGCACGAGCATAACGACGCTCAGTCTCTGCCTTTCGCTTATCAGCTCTGATCTTAGACTGAGTTAAGCGCTTTTGTGCTGGCTTCTCGTTTGCGTATGGGTTATCACCCTCTTTAAACTCAAGCAACACTGGGGTACCCATGATCTTGAGTGACTTACGGTAGCAGTTGATGAGATAGCGCTTATAGCTATCAGGCATCTTAGATACCTTATTACCATGGATAATGATTCGAGGTGGGTTATAGCCACCAGCGTGAGCGTACTTAAGCTTAATACGACGGCCACCAGATACAGGAGGCTCATGCTCTTGAGTTGCAGCAGAAAGAATGCGGTTCAGCATTGAAGAGCTGTTACGACGAGTAGCAGACTCATAGGCCTCTAAGATGGACTCAAAGAGATTGCCAACACCGGTACCGTGCAGAGCAGAGATAAAGTGAACGCGGGCAAAGTCAACGAAGCCTAAGCGCTGATCGAGTTCAGCCTTGATCTCGTCTTTGTATTCTTGAGTGAGACCATCCCACTTGTTAACTGCAATAACTAAAGAACGGCCAGAGTCGATAATGAAGCTGAGCAGTGACAGATCTTGATCAGTAATATGCTCGCGAGCATCGATAACTAAGATAGCTACGTTACAGTCTTCAATAGCCTTAAGAGTCTTAACGATAGAGAACTTCTCAACGGCTTCATTAACCTTACGACGCTTACGTACACCAGCAGTATCGATAACAATGTACTTCTGATCTTCACGCTCTAAAGGAATGTAGATAGAGTCACGGGTGGTACCTGGCATATCAGCCACAACCACACGCTCTTCACCAAGCATACGGTTAGTCAGAGTTGACTTACCTACGTTTGGCTTGCCTACTAAAGCAAACTTAATTGGCAGGTCAGCAAATGGAGTCTTAGTGCTCTGCTCAGCAGCCTTAAGCTCTTCTTCAGAGTGCTCACCCTTAGCATGAGCACGTTGTGCCTCACGGAAAGCGTGCCAGTCAAAGCCACCACCAGTTCTATCTACTGGAACATTCTCTAAGAACTCAAAGCCAGTTTCCCACTCAGAATCATCATCGTCTTCATCTTCAATGATGTCGCTATCAAGAGGGCCTTCTTCACGTAAAACTGGAGCAACTACTTCCTCAAGCAGAATATTAACGCCACGACCGTGCACAACAGCAGTCTGGAATACTTCGCCTAAACCTAAGGCATAGAAGTCAGTACCAGCAATATCAGGATCCATACCGTCGATCTTATTTGCAACAACGGCACATGGCTTACCTGACTTACGAATGTAGTCAGCAACTGAATAGTCGCCCGGCATGATGCCAGCACGGGCATCCACCATGAATAACACGAGATCGCACTCATCAATAGCTAAAAGAGCCTGAGAGGTCATGCGATTGGTTAAATCTGATGGCTGCTCTGCATCTTCAGCAATACCACCAGTATCAATAACAATGTACTCACGGCCATCGTACAGAGCGCGGCCATACTTACGATCACGAGTAAGACCTGGAAAATCTGCCACTAAGGCATCACGGGTCTTAGTTAAACGATTGAACAGTGTAGACTTACCCACATTTGGGCAACCTACTAAGGCTACTACCTTCATTTGCAATTCCTTGATCTACGAGCTCATGCACGATCTTTAGCTAACTTAAGCTAAACAAACGCCATGATCTTCATTAGACCTATCGCGATACAACCTGGTTTTGCAACAGTAAGACCGCGCTACCCGCGCTATCTTCTGCCGTTCAGATCTTAAACCTACGCCATGATTTAGTGTTAAAGAGAAAAAGCTCCCTTCAAAACACGCTCAGCACTTTGACGCCTCATATAGCCATGCAGCTATACAAGCTTGTGGCAACTGCCCTTTAGCTAATGCCATGCAGCTACGAAAGCTTGTGGCAATTGGGCTGTAGCTAATGCTATGCAGCTACACAAGCTTGCGGCAATTGGTCTGCTGCTAAATGGGCCTTAAGCTACAAAGCTGTAATCAATGAGCATCGTGCACATAGAGTCTTATGGCAACTCTAGTGCTCATAACGTATGTAAAGACCGGATAACTAGGCCTAACAATAAGCAAACAACATCCTCACGACCGACACTCAAGCTTATCTAGGCACATAAGCATTTTTACCGTCTCCACCAAAGCCTCTTGTAAGATCAAAAAATCTCAATATGGCTTTAGTAAAGGCCTAGCTTTTAAACTGCCTAACTGTATTTTTATAGCTTGTGGTATCCCCGCTATCCAAAGGCTTAACTGTGATGAGGTCTGTTTTGATGACTTGATTGCAGCTCATGGCAGCTAGCACACTCTTTTGCTGCATGGTCATCTGTTAAAGGAAATGTTTTTGCTCGTGACACATTTGGATCAAGGCCTTAATGTGGCCGTCCAATAAATGGCAACCCTTACCCATAAACTCAAAGTCTAGGCACATTAACCTAGCTTAAGGTTGCCTATGTTGATGATATGAGCCCCTCTTACCAACAATTGCGGTCACACATCACATGACACTGATGCGCTACAAGCGTACCAGCTTTTAGAAACAAAAGACGTGAATAGTATGCAAGGCTTAAGTATCCATGCTCGTCTTATGAATCTAAAATTTTTGGACAGAAACTCTGCCTCAAAATCTGTGGTGTATTTTGCCCGCAATTGTCTAGAACTGCAAGCAAAATCACAAAAAACAAAGCCTGCCTAGAAAATCTAGACAGGCCTGTTTTTATGGCTCTAACAGAGCACAAAATTTAGTAAAGCTTAGGCGTTCTTGACCTTAGCTTGAGTACTTTAGTAGATACCAAAGCCTGATGACTTGGTGTTGTCATCTTCTGAGTCGTTAGTAGCTGACTCAGTAGTTGCCTCAGTATTGTTCTCCTCTACGTACTCAGTATCGGCACTCTCACTTGCAGTATCTTCAGCCTCATCAAGATCGGAGCGGATACCCTGAGCAATACCGAAGCCAGAGAGGCGCTCACGACGCTCTTCTTCATAAGCGGCACGACGCTTCTCGTACTCAGCACGAGCACGCATAGCCTCTTCAGCTGCACGTCTTTGAGCAGCAATCTGAGCCTCTTGCTGAGCTACAGCACGAATAATAGCAGCACGACGTTGCTCTAAAGCCTCCTGGCTTACACCAGATGGAGCGTAAATACCGCCATCGTAAACACCAGGGTGATTGAGGGTCAGACCAGCTGCAGCACTTGCAGCTAACATGTCATTGCTCTGCTCAACAGATACAGCAGCACTTGCACGACCTTGGTCTGTGTAGCTGTAAACATTTAATGAGCCGTCCTTTGCCATTACATAGAGCTTGCCGTTTTGTACCTTTGGCTGAGCGCTAATACCAGAGCTGTCAGATTGCTCCATGTAATCAATCGAGCCATCTTGCATGTCGAGGAAGTAAATATAACCCTCATAATCGCCAACCACTGCGTAGTTGCCAAAAACGACTGGAGCGGTTACCTGACGATAGCCTAAAGAGGTATTAGCCCAACGTTGTGAGCTGTCAGCACGATTGATACAAGAGACGGTACCATCATCAGCAGTTACTAAGATGGAGTGCTCGTCATAACCTAAATCACGGCTTGACTGATAGCCTAAACGCATGATGTAGTTGAAGGTAGACAGATCGTACTGCACCATACCGCCTGAAAAAGAAGTTGCGTACAGAACGTTGCCTAAGATGAGTGGGGATGAGGACACATCGGCAATACGCTCAAGAGCGGTCTTGCCTACAGACTCACCAACATTAACCTGATTTACAGTAGAGCCATTAGACTGCAGCAGAATGTTGACCTTGCCTGAGGAAGTGCCAACTAATACATACTCATCGCCAACAACTAATGGATTTGACTGGGCTCTTAAGCGCAGCTCCTGTGGAGCATCACCAGTAACCCACAGCTTAGAACCATCTAAGGCATTAAAAGCAGTAAAGTTACCACGAGCATCTAAAACAAACAGCTTATCGCCAGAGGCAGAGAAAGCAGGACGAGCAATTACCTCAGCCTCAATGTACTTCTTCCAAAGAATAGAGCCATCTTTAGCATTAAGTACATAGACATAGCCGTTTTCAGAGCCAACAGCAATCTTGCCACCGCCGAGAGCTACACCACCAGAAACACGAGCAGAACGACGCTCATCGTTCTCATCCTCGTCAGCCAAGTCAACTGACCAAACCTTAGAGCCAAGATCTAAAGTCAATGCCATTACATCGCCATCGCGAGATGCAGTGTAGACATTGTTAGCATCGAAAGCTACGGTAAGCTCTGAATAGAAATCACCAGTACCACCAGTTGAGCTAGACCATACCTCATCCAGGCTGAACAGATTTTTGATTTCAGGAGCATCAACAGGATCGTAACGGTTGTCATTAGTAGAACAACCCACGATAACTGGTAAAGCTAGCATTAAGGCAAAGGCTGGTTTTAACTTTAACATGGTATTAACTTCCGAAAATTCAGGCTTGCATGAGGTATTGTAGCTGTATTAGCCCTATCTTTTAAGCCTTTTTAGACTAAGACAACTACTTTGCCAGTACCTAAGCTAAGAAAATGAAAGAAGCACTATTGTAGCCTAGTTAACATCAACAATAGTGTCACGCTCATAATTGAAAACCAAAGGCCTCATGAGATCTCATTATGTCTCATCAAGCTACTCTCTTGAGCGCTTTGGCCTATGGCTTTAGCAATTACTGAGCTGAAACTGCTGACATTTCCTTAGCCTGCTCAGCGACAATCTTGTAGGCTGGAGTATCACCCTCAACAATTACATTATCGAACTTGAGCTGTAACATTGGGCTAATCTGAATCTTGTCAGCCTTGTTAGTATTGATGGCATCAAGATATGCAGTACGTGCATTAGCACGATCGTTTAATGACATGTAGATGTCACCACGAGTTTCTGCAACCTCAGCCTTGTAGGCAGTTGACTTGATGCTATCAAGAGTCTTTAAAGCCTCATCAGTCTTGCCATCTTGGGTTAAGAGGCGTGCCTTGATGATGGAGGCCTGAGGAGCGATAAGATCACCACCATTAGCTGCAGCAAATGAAGCAAACTTTTCGGCTTCTACGTAGTTCTTAGCGCGGATCTGAGCATTAGCCATATCTAAAGCTAAGATGGCACCAAAAGCGTCTTTATGCTGATCTAAAAATGCCTGAGCATCGCTCATTGCATTTACGCCCTGAGTGGAGATCTGCTTTTGCAGCTGATAAACCTCATAGGCAGTCTTCTGATCTTCAGAAAGCTGATAAGCCTGGTACTGACGTACGCCCACGAGACCAGCAAGAGCAATAGTGACACCTAAGGCAATTGACTTCCAGTGCTCATGCCACCACTTTCGGACGGCCTCTTCTCTTTCATGCTCATCAGTTAAGATATCCATCTTGACCTCATTTAGTTGCGGCTAAGCTTATACACAAGCTCTGCCGTAAGTTGGGCTTAAGCAACACTAGCCTAAGCCATAATCAAATATTCGTTTAAGTAAGCATTAAATCCTACAGCTGCCTTGTGGCTGCCATGCAGTGCTTACTTGTTTAAGATAGCCTGAATAGCTGCAGCTGCATCAGTGCGAGATACAGTCTGCTGATCTTGAGCTGCCATGTCCTTAATTGACAGGGTGTTGTTCTTAAGCTCATCATCGCCAAAGATCACAGCCACCTTAGCTTGAACCTTGTCAGCACGCTTTAACAGCTTCTTGAAGTTACCGCCGCCGCAGTGGTTCATAATCTTTACACCAGGTAAAGCTGCACGTAAGTCACGGCATAAGAGTAATTGCTCAGCTTCAGCCTCTTCACCCATACCGCAAACATATACATCTACCTGTGGCTTAGGTGCTACTTTTTCTAAAGTAGTAAGGAGAAGCACTAAACGCTCTAAACCTAAACCAAAACCAACAGCCTTAGTTGCCTTGCCACCTAACTGCTCGACTAAGCCGTCATAACG
Organism: uncultured Anaerobiospirillum sp.; assembly: GCF_902485895.1. Lineage (NCBI taxonomy): Bacteria > Pseudomonadati > Pseudomonadota > Gammaproteobacteria > Aeromonadales > Succinivibrionaceae > Anaerobiospirillum > uncultured Anaerobiospirillum sp. The sequence goes on from NZ_CABTML010000007.1 coordinate 149,850, forward strand.
ACCACCGCCGCAAACAGTACCCTGAGCACCTAAAGCAGTAGTAGTCCACTCAAATACGGTCAGATTGTAGTAATCAAGACCACGTACTAAGCGTGGGTTAATCTTAAAGCTAATGCCTAAAGAGGTCAGGTGCTTTTGTAAGGTTTCAAAGTGGTTACGGCTTTCTTCGCCTAAGAAATCGTATAAGGATGGAGCGCCTTTTAAGATCTCTTGAACCTTTTCATCCTTGCTGTCTAACACACGCAGTGGGTTGGTGTGAGTACGACGCTTAGAATCCTCATCCAGATCCTCAAAGTGAGCCTCTAAGTACTTAACTAAGTTCTCTTTGTAAGCAGCGCGTTCTTCGGCATTGCCCAAGGTATTGAGCTCTAAACATAAGTGCTCGCTAATACCTAACTTTTGCCAAATCTCATTGCTAAGGGCAATGATCTCAGCATCGATGTCTGGACCATTTAAACCAAACACTTCAACGCCAAGTTGATGGAACTGACGGTAACGACCCTTTTGTGGACGCTCATGACGGAACATTGGGCCCATGTACCACAGTCTTTGCTCCTGATTGTAGATTAATGAGTGTTCTAAGGCAGCACGCACACAACCTGCTGTACCCTCAGGACGCAGTGATAAGCTATCACCTGAACGATCCTCGAAAGTGTACATTTCCTTTTCTACAACATCGGTCACTTCACCGATAGCACGGCAGAAAAGATTGGTCTGCTCAACGATAGGCATACGTACTTCGCTATAGCCAAAAGAGGCTGTAGTGTCACGTAAGACCTTCTCAACCTGCTGCCAGACGGAAGTATCCTCAGGAAGCAGATCGTTCATACCGCGAATTGCCTGAATAGACTGGGCCATTACTCTCGATCCTTTAACTTGATTCTTCTAAAACCGACAGAACCTTTAGCAAATATCTCGCTTTTGACTAAACAAGGCATTTGCTAACAAGTCCTGCTCATTGCACAGTAAACAGCTATTGTACGCGATTGTGCTTAGCTATAACTTAGTCTTAGCCGAAAAAATGCAACTGTTAAGATTATGAAAAGACACGCCCCGTTGCAAGCACTATTTCATACAATCGGCAAAGATAAGCTCAATTTGTCCTCAATCCACATAAGTTAAGGCATCAGCTAGCCTCATAACACAGACTAACTACCACCTCATATTTGTTCACATACCATCAAAAAGCAAAACGGCACACCTTCAAGCTAAGAAGATATGCCGTTTTCAATTGTTTGCATTGCGCCACCATCAAGCAAACCTCAGGAGCTTGCTGCTTGCTAGCTTATTTGGCAGCCTCAAGCGCTATATCACGTTACGCGTGTAAACAAGCTTGCTAGATTATTTGGCAGCCGCTAAGCCGTCAACCGATTGCGCATAAACAAGCTTTCTAAAATATTTGTGGGCGCAACTATCTAAATTATTTAGTGGCAGCGATGGCACGGACACAACTATCTAAATTATTTGGTAGCAGCGATGGCGCGGACACAACTATCTAAATTATTTGGTAGCAGCGATGGCGCGGACGCGGCTTTCTAAACGATCGATGATCTCTTCGTTCTTGATGCGACCCATCATTTCGCCGTTTTCGTAGATCATGGACATGCCATTCTTACCGCCACAGATAGCAACATCAGCACGTAATGCCTCACCTGGGCCGTTAACGATACAGCCCATCACAGCAACCTTAACAGGCTGACGAATGTCTGAGAGCTTTTCTTCTAAGGACTTAACAGTACCAACTACATCTAAACCACGACGTGAACAAGTTGGACAAGCAACCACGTTAATACCACGGGTTCTTAAGTGCATGCTCTTTAAGATAGCCCAACCTACCTTAACCTCTTCAATTGGGTCGGCAGCTAAAGAAACACGCAGAGTATCACCAATACCCTTAGATAAGAGTAAGCCTAAACCGATAGATGAAAGTACGGTACCGCCAGTTAAACCACCTGCCTCAGTAATACCTAAGTGCAGAGGAGCATCACACTCAGAAGCCAGCTTTTCATAAGCAGCGACGCATAAGTTAAGCTCAGATGCCTTTACAGAGAAGGCGTAATCTCTAAAGTTGTGGCTCTCTAGAATATCAGCTGAACGTAGTGCAGCCTCAACCATTGCATCAGGGGTTGGAGAACCATACTTATCGAGCAGATCCTTATCTAAGGAGCCTGCATTTACACCCACACGAATTGGCAGACCGTGGTCTTTAGCTGCCTGGCACACTGCCTCAACTTTTTCACGTGAGCCGATATTGCCTGGATTGATACGTAAAGCTGCAGCACCATTCTCGGCACAAGCAATAGCAATACGATAGTCAAAGTGAATATCTGCAACGACAGGAACCTTAGATTGCGCACAAATGCTCTTAAAAGCTTCGGCAGCAGGTAGTGTAGGAACAGATACACGTACGATATCTGCACCAACATCTGCAAGATCATTAACCTGCTTTACAGTAGCCTCAACATCTAAGGTCTCAGTGCAAGTCATACTCTGAACTGAAATTGGAGCATCACCGCCAACAAGTACTGAACCAACCTTGATCTGACGTGACTTACGACGCTTGATCTCAGGAGCCTGCCATTCCATTGATATTCCTCTCAATAAGGTAGTTCAAATGCACCAAGCAAAGCACCATATACAGCTTTAGTCTTGGTCTAGCCTACCTATCCTGCCAGCTTTAATGTAAAGACATTGCCTCTTTACTTTATCTGGAGTACAGCAAAATAAAACTATGTGCCCGCACCATTGCACAAATACAGCAAAGCAATGGCCAAGCTTAATCTTCATAATGTACTACACAAAATTAATCTATGCAGCAAAGTTGCGCTAAAAGCTCAATCATACCGACAAATCTAGGCTTTATGCAGCAAAAAGGGGTAACAACAAAGCCATAGGCTCTGCAGTTACCCCTTTAAAAAGCTCATAGCATCATCAAGTAGCAAAGCCTAAGAATTAGCCCTGTTTTTAATGATGCTTGTCATCACCAGCCATATATATGGCTTTATTTCTTTTAGCGCATTGGCAGGTCGAACTTAACTTGCTTACCTGCTGGCATAGAGATATGACCGCCCATGTATGAAATCTTCACCGCGTCAGTTGAAGAGATCTGTACATTAATTGGCGGAATACCAGTTACCTTCACGCTATCGCCATTGTCGTATGTACCAGAGGCTAACACCTTACCGCTGCTATCAACAACCTTTAAGGCAACTCTCTTGATTACGCTAATCTCGGCACGATTTAAAGATGCTAGACCATCACGGTTTACCACGCGAACAGAACTTGAGATGTTCTTGAGGTTACCACTTAGCTCCACATCCTTGGCAGCTTCCTTTGCTTTTGCCTCAGCCTCTGCTTTTGCCTTAGCTTCTGCCTCAGCTTTGGCTTTAGCTTGAGCAAGCTTTTCATCCCTTTGCTCGGTAGCAACAGTCATATTAGTCTGTGCTGGCGCAGTGATATTGGCATTGCCTATGTTGGCATTGCTCATATTGACATTGCCGTTGTTGGCATTGTTAGCAACTGTGATATTGGCATTGCCAATGTTGGCATTGTTAGCAACACTTATGTTGGCATTTGGAGGAAGGTCAAGCGGAGACTTCTCCTTTGCTGCCTGAGCAGGCTTCAAATCGATAGAGCCATCAGCACTTTGCTGCATAGCCATTTGCTGAGCAGTAGCACGAGCAGTATTTTCATCAACTACACGTACCTCAGGACCATTTTGGTTATTAGGATCCTGAATCACTACTTGGCCTTGGCCGTTCTGTGGTGCGTTTGAGGCATAGATCTCTACAGCACTTTGAGTGGTATCAATCTGTGCGTTCTGTGCTATTTGAACCTTCTGCTCTTCATTTTTGCTTGCCTCTTGAGCAGAGAAGACAAAATAGCCTGCAGTAGCCACTAAGACTACTAACACCACCATCAGCCAACTACGCGCAAGCTGAATATCAAACTTCTTTTTTGGCTTTTCATCAGAGATAACAGTAATGCTCTGAGCAAGCTGCTTACGATAACGCGCAATTAAATCATCTTGATCCAGACCAAAGAGCTTGCCGTAACGACCAATAAAGCTCTCAGCAAAATCTTTAACGGTATGGAAACACATACGATCGTTTTCGATATCAGCAACAGTAGCTGGGCGAGCACGAATCTCGTTGGCAACTTCGTTGATTGACATCTTGCGCTTAATACGATGAGAACGTAACAGCTGTCCTGCAGTAAGCTCTTCATAAGGCTTCTTTTCGTTCTCTTCGTCAGACTCGTAAGTGTAAGGGTTAACCTTTGGAGGCTCGAGCGCATCAGGTTTGACTTTGAGGTTCTCGTCTTTCTCATTTTCCTCTAAACCGGAGGTATCGATTCCTTGAGGAAAGAAAGACTTAGAGCGCAAAGACTCTGATTTAACTTCACCACCTTTAGCGTTGGACTTCTTCTTCTCAACGAGCTCTGGATTGTTGGCAACTTGAACACGTGACTTTTCGATAGCGTCCTCAAGGGTCATGCCGCCAGATTTTGACTTGTTTTTGTTGGACTTTGCTGCCATTTTTTAGCCTCATGTACGCGTGCTTTGACACGCTGCAGCAGAATTTTGCTAAGACTGACACAGTTGTTTGATAAACCCATTACCTAGCAAATTTGAGGTAATGGTGTATTTATCTTATTCCTTACCTGTGCTGACCTTAGCCTCAATCTTGGTGTCTTTGAGCTTCTCAAGCTGCTCATTTAAACCGCGCAGACGACGCTGCTGAACTTGACCAGCAAGCTGACCACAAGCGGCGGCGATATCATCACCACGAGTGGTACGGGTAATCACAGTCATACCGTACTGTTCAGTGAGCACCTTAAAGAAGCGATCGATACGGCTGTTACTTGGGCGCTTATATTCAGAATCCTCATGAGGATTGAATGGAATTAAATTGATCTTACAAGGAATGTCCTTTAAGAGCGCGGCAAGTTCATGGGCCTGATCGGTTGAATCGTTTACATGATCGAGCAGTACATATTCAATAGTGACTCGACCACAGTTGGCATTGGAATTATCAATGTAATTACGTACTGCAGCTAACAGATCCTTAAGTGGGAACTTCTGATTAACTGGTACGAGCACGTCACGTAACTCATCGTTCGGAGCGTGTAAGGATAATGCTAAAGCCACGTCTACCTTGCCTGCGATCTTATTGAGGGCAGGAACAATACCACTTGTAGAGATAGTAACGCGGCGCTTAGATAAAGCAAAAGCATTATCAGAAAGCAAAATCTTGGTTACAGATAAAACGTTTTGTACGTTTAATAAAGGCTCACCCATGCCCATCATTACGATGTTGGAGATTGGCTTGTACTCACCATTCTCGCTAAAACCAACACGGGTAGCAGCACGCCATACCTGGCCAATGATTTCACTTACAGTAAGGTTGCGGCTATAGCCTGACTTACCGGTACGGCAGAATGAGCACTTAACCGGGCAGCCTACCTGAGTAGAAATACATAAAGTGTTACGATCAGGCTCTGGAATTAATACAGTCTCAACTAATGAGCCATCGCCTACATCTAAAGCCCACTTAATGGTGCCGTCTGCAGATTTTTGTTCACTTACGATCTCAGGAGCCTGAATAGTAGCTACCTTCTTTAACATGGCACGAGTGTCTTTTTTGATGTTGGACATCTCATCAAAGTCAACTACGCCCCATTGGTAGATCCACTTTAAGATCTGAGTTGCTCTGAATGGCTTTTCACCATGAGCCACACAAAACTCTTTTAAGCCATCTGGATCAAGGTTCATTAAGTTGACAAGATTCTCTGACATAACACCTCTCTGGAAAAACGCAGCTACCTTGGGGTAAGACGTTTTTCAGCGCATCTGCGCTGCAACCACATTAAAACAGAATCCTAAAGAATTTAGGAGTAAGGCCTTAACTAGACCACTACCATGCTAAGAGCAGCCGTGATCTACTAACGCTACTTATAATTGACTCAAAAAAGACAGTTATAGTGCTTGTAAGTTTTGGCACAAACACTAAATTATACAAAAATTTTGCGACATACAACGCAAAAAAACCGCAACAATGACAGCTATTCAGCCAAAATTTACCAATAACGGCCCAAGAGGCCTCAGGCATTAAATTACACCCAATTTCCTAAGCTCAACTAAGCTAGACCTTCCTTTAGAAATTCATATTTAGCTATGGGATTATGCAATCTTTAGAAAGTCATATTTAGCTATGGGATTATGCAATCTTTAGAAAGTCATATTTTGCTATGGGATTATGCAATCATTCAAAAGCAAAAAGGCCTTGTCTCAAGCATGTTAAGTGAGACAAGACCTTTTGTAAGGTAGATATGGGCTCTACCTTGTAATTGAACTAAGCTTTAGCTTAATTACTTGTTATCAGCAACGTCAAAGCTCTTTAAGGACCAAATGTTGTGTACATAGTCCTCGATGGAGCGATCTGATGAGAACTTGCCCATAGATGCAGAGTTGATGATAGCAGCGCGTGCCCAACGCTCCTTGTCCTTGTACATCTCTTCTACGCGCTTGTGAGCATCGCGGTATGAAGCAAAGTCAGCAAGTACTAAGAATGGATCACCGTGATCTAACAGTGAACGCTTGATGGAGGATAAGGCACCGGCCTGACCTGGGGTGAAGTAGTCAGTGTCTAACCAGTCTAAAGCTGACTTAAGAACTGGATCGGCATTGTAGTAATCCCATGGGTTGTAACCACGTGCCTTGAGCTCTTGAACCTCTTCAACTGACAGACCGAAGATGAAGTTGTTCTCTACACCGGCCTCAGCAACGATTTCGATGTTTGCACCGTCCATGGTACCTAAGGTTAAGGCACCATTCATGGAGAACTTCATGTTAGAAGTACCAGAAGCCTCATAACCAGCAGTAGAGATCTGCTCGGAGATGTCAGCAGCTGGAATGATCTTCTCAGCTAAGCTTACACGGTAGTTAGGAATGAAGACAACCTTAAGCTGGTTACGGATGCGGTGGTCATTGTTAATACGCTCACCAATCTTGTTGATTGCGTAAATAATGTCCTTAGCAAGAGTGTAAGCAGGAGCAGCCTTAGCGCCGAAGATGAAGACCTGAGGAACGATGGTCTTAGCAGGATCAGCGAGCAGCTCGTTGTATAAGCTTAAGATGTATAAGAGGTTTAAGTGCTGACGCTTGTACTCGTGCAGACGCTTAACCTGAACGTCAAACAGAGCGTTAGGGTCAACATCAACACCACACAGCTTCTTGATTTCAGCAGCTAAAGCAACCTTGTTTGCGTGCTTAACATCCATGAAGCGCTTGCGGAAGTCTGCGTTGTCAGCGTATGGACGCATCTTAGCGCAAGACTCAAGGTGCAGAGGCCAATCCTTACCAGAAACCTCGTTGTAGAGCTCAGCTAAGCCTGGGTTACATGCTAATAACCAACGACGTGGGGTAACACCGTTAGTTACGTTGCAGAAACGATCTGGCCAAATAGCAGCAAACTCTGGGAAGAGCTGCTCACGAACGAGCTTAGAGTGAATCTCAGCTACGCCGTTAACGCGACGGGATGCGATAACACACAGGTTAGCCATACGAACCATGCGGCATGGGCCTTCCTCGATAATAGAAAGCTTAGCACGCTTTTCGTTATCACCTGGCCACATACGCTCAACGTCACCGTCTAAGAAGCGAGCATTGATTTCGTAGATGATCTCTAAGTGACGTGGCAGGAGACGCTCAAAGAGGTATACAGGCCACTTCTCTAATGCCTCAGGCAGCAGAGTGTGGTTGGTGTAAGCAAATACCTCAGTTACGATCTTCCATGCTGCATCCCATGATAAGCCTTCCTCATCAATGAGCAGACGCATTAACTCAGGAACAGCAATAGTTGGGTGAGTATCGTTAAGCTGAATAGCAATCTTGCTTGCAAATGAAGAATAGTCGTGGTGATGAGCACGATTGTAACGACGCAGAATGTCCTTTAAGGAACATGCGCAGAAGAAGTACTGCTGAGTTAAACGCAGCATCTTACCTGCTTCAGTAGAGTCGTTAGGATAGAGAACCTTAGAGATGGTCTCGCACTGAGCCTTTTCTTCCTGTGCGTCTACGTAACCGCCAGCGTTGAAAACGTCCCAGTTGAACTGCTCAGTTGCACGAGATTCCCACAGACGTAATACGGTAACAGATGCGCCACGGAAACCTACAACAGGGATATCCCAAGGTACACCCTTAATCATGTGAGCAGGGTGCCATACTTTCTGCACAGTACCATCAGGAGCAGTCTGAACCTCAACGTAACCGCCTACAGGGATTTCCTGGGTAGACTCAGGACGGCAAACTTCCCATGGGCAGCCGTACTCACGCCATGAATCAGGACGCTCAACCTGGCGACCACCACGGATTTCCTGACGGAACAGACCGTTCTCATAGTGCAGACCGTAGCCGATAGATGGGTACTTTAATGTAGCTAAAGAGTCAATATAGCAGGCAGCAAGACGACCTAAACCACCGTTACCTAATGCCATATCTGGCTCTTCATCGCACAGCTCGTTGATATCGATACCAAGCTCAGCTAAAGCTTTCTTACAGGTATCGTAAACTTCGAGGTTGCACATGTTGTTAACAGTCAGACGGCCCATTAAGAACTCAGCTGACAGGTAGTTAACAGCACGGGTATCGTTAGATGCGTGGGTGAACTGGGTCTGAGTTAAACGCTCAAATACGAGCTCGTTTACTGCATAAACCACAGCCTGCCACCAAGCTAAAGGAGAGGCCTTCTTCTCAGAAGTACCAATAGATCTTCTTAAGTGAGTAGTAATAGAGTCTTTAAATTGCTCTACTGTTGGGTGGAATAAGTCATTAGTGCATGAGCACTCTGCAGCAGTATTTACTGCATCAGCCACAGGGGCCTTTGCAGTGGTGTTAGCAGTCTTCTTAGAATGCTTGCTTGCCATTTAATCCTCCGAAAGATTGATTACGGCATATGAGGACAAACGAGAGTAATAAAACCACTCCAAGTTTTCTTGTGACTAAACTAGTCCTCAAGTATGTTGTTTTAAATAGCTTTAAGTAAAAACTTAGATAAGCTTTACAACACACATAGCGTGTACAGAGTCCTGTGCAAAACTATCTATACCGCAAACCTGCCTTACAACAAAAGCAAGTAAGTCGGCTGCCTCGTCAAACTTTAAGGTCAGTGCGAGACATATCACCCTACTAAGAGCTCGCCGTGCATAGTTGACCAAGATAAACTTGGCACCAGACTTACCTTTTATTGCATGGCGTTGCCTAACGGAATATCACTCAGGTGCATGAGCGCCATAAGTTGAAGCAATCAAGCTATCAAACCATGATTCCATCAGGATCGGGTATAGATTTATTAATGCACTATGGTTCTGTGCAACGCGTGAATACTTTAGGAAGTACGATTACGCTCGTCTTAGTAAACACGTCTTTGAGCACACAAAGGAGAGTGTCTCAAGCTTCATAAAAACACCTTATGGAAGTATGAACACTTGAGTGCATAGATGAGTAGATAGCTTTTATTGCTATCTTGTTTGAATGGCAAAACTACATAAGAGTCATTGAGCAATAGCCAAAGCTAACGCAGCAAAGAAACACCTACATAGACTCCCAAGCTTTGTCTGATTGTTCAAACCTTGATAAAGCTTTAGTAAAAGCTACCAAAGCGCTATTAAAGCGTTGTCAATCAGTAAAAAAGCAACCTAGGCTTTTGCACCCACCATGTATGTGCTTGTAGGTATGTTTACCAACTGAATAATTTGTATACCAATACAAAAATAATTCATATCAGGCATATATAACGCCTAGCTAGGATTGTAGCACATAGCTTCTGTAAAAGATGTGCTGTTGCTTACAACAAGTGCAAATACACGTACTTTTCACCAAAATTCAGCACAAGTTACATCATGATTTACAAGGCAGATCACACTCTTGCTACCCACGTTATCCCACCTGCCTTTAAGTTAGCATAAGCTAACATATTGCATTTTCTACAATCACTATACCCAGCACCATTTACCCACATCAGAGCACAATATGACGAGTTCAAGCCAAAACAGATCCACCGTAGCCTCTCCATCTTAAAGGCCACACCAACCCTCGCCATGATCTTAACGATGGCATAATCGCAAGATGAGCTCATTTTGATTTTTTGAGGAGATCTTAAGATCTCTCTAATTTTGACATTTTTATAGACTAAAAATGAAAAAGCCCCGTAGAGCGTATCTACAGGGCCTTTTTTGCAAGATCCAAGTTTTCCTAGAACTTAAGTTCATCTGGAATTGGCAGATCTTTATCAAGATCTCGAGGTCGATTAGGAGCCTTGCCTTCGTTATAAGCTTTAGTACCCATAACCCATGCTAATACTTGTGCCACAGCTTGGAACAGACCACGTGGAATTTCTCTGTCTAAGTCGGTGGTGTAGTACAAAGAACGAGCTAAAGGCGGCAGCTGCATAACTGGAATCTTGTACTCGCGAGCAATCTCTTTGATCTTCTCTGCAACCTCATCAACACCCTTAGCTACAACCACTGGTGCTAATTCGCCATTAGGATCATAAGAAAGAGCTACCGCATAGTGAGTTGGGTTTGTAACAACCACGTCTGCAGTTGGAACCTTTGACATCATGCGTCGTGCAGCCATTTCGTACTGCATACGCTTCATACGGCTCTTAATCTGAGGGTTACCCTCAGTCTCTTTCATTTCATCCTTGAGTTCCTGCTTGGTCATACGTAACTGCTGACGATATTGCCAATACTGGAACGGCACATCGATCATAATGATCGGAATCATGGCGCTCACGATGATCACCATGAAGATGAAGAGAATATTCATCGCATCACGTACTGCGGCAAATACATCAATGTATGAAAGACGCAAGATTTCGTTGATACGACCACTAATCAAGAAATAACAAATCGAACCGATACAGGCTACTTTAGCAATACTCTTAATGAGCTCAACTATCGAGTTCATCGAAAAGATTCGTTTGAATCCATTGATTGGGTTGAGCTTGTCTGGCTTTGGCATCATTGCTTCTGTGGAGAAGTTCATGCCACCAATCATGATATTGCCAATGAATGCTGCAACGAGCATCGAAAAACAGATCGCAAGCAAAGGAATGGCGACGAGCACAATGTCCTGGAAGAACACACGTCCCATTTCATAAGTATCAAATGCTTGAGACTTAGTTAAAGTAAAGGAATGCTTCATCAAGGTGGTCATTCCTTCACCTAAGTAAGGAGATACCAGCCAAATGGAAGCTACGCCTGAGAGCAGCACAAAGAATGTTCCTGCCTCTCTCGATCGTGGGAGCTGACCTTTTTTACGCGCATCCGATATTCGTTTACCGGTTGGCTCTTCGGTCTTCTCCTGTCCGTCGGACGACTCGGCCATTTCATCTCCTCTGTCATTGCTAAGGACAACTAAAGACCAAGACGTATAACGTCGTACTCATCATGCACAAGCATGACAAGACACCAGATTACCTATATTGATGAGTACTACTGCAAGATTTGAGATCTCAATTTACGTGCAGTGCTGTAATAAGGTGGGCTTTAACTGACCTAGGCTAGGAATACTATGGACGCATCCATAGTACTGGCACTAAAGGTGATTCATACGATCGCAAGCAGACGCTATCTATAAAGCGCCTCAAGCCTTGCAGACAAAACAGCAAGCTCGTGTTTTATGCGATCAATGTGTACTCATCCACGCAATTCTACAAATTTTGTTCTCTTATTACCACCTGATGTAAGCGCAAACTAGACAAATATCACCTAGGCAAGCACATGTACCTATTGCTATGCACCATTTTGCCCATCATAAGAACAAAAATAGCCTGTAGCATTGCTCCGCCCTTAGTGTAGTTTTTGCTAGCGCAACTTATCCATAACTTATCGCCCATAAAAGCACAAAAGCCTAGCTTTCATGTTTAGAAAGCTAGGCTTTTGCTTGAAGACTAAGTGCTTAAGAACATTTGCACGTCTTAATATCTGTTTGTGCTTAGTCTAAGAGATCAGCACGGTTGCCATTAGCCTCAAGCCACTGACGGCGATCGTCAGAACGCTTAGATGCAAGCAACATGTCCATAAGACCAAAGGTTTCCTCTTGGTTCTCTTCATCTAAGGTCAGCTTAATAAGGCGACGTGACTGAGGAGCTAAGGTGGTCTCATGGAGCTGCTCTGGGTTCATCTCACCTAAACCTTTGAAGCGCTGAATCTTAATTGATTCTGGCTTAGCACCACGACGTAAAAATAGCTTTTGCTTTTGCTCAAGCTCAGCTTCATCTAAGGCATATGCCTTATCTTTACCGCAGTCGATACGGAAAAGAGGAGGGCATGCCACATAGACGTGACCTTCTTGAACTAACTTAGTAAAGTGACGCACGAACAAGGCGCACAGTAAGGTACCGATGTGCAGACCGTCTGAATCAGCATCAGCAAGAATACAAATCTTGTTATAGCGCAGGCCCTTTAAGTCATCAGAGTCTGGCTCTAATCCGATCGCTACTGAAATATCATGCACTTCTTGTGAAGCTAAAGCACGAGAGCCCGATACTTCCCAAGTATTTAAGATCTTGCCACGCAGCGGCAAAATAGCCTGGAAAGTTGCATCACGAGCTTGACGAGCAGAACCACCTGCAGAGTTACCCTCTACAATAAAGAGCTCTGAGCGTGAAGGATCGGTTGAGGTGCAATCTACTAACTTACCAGGCAGCTGAGGACCACGGGTAGCCTTCTTACGCTCTACTACCTTTGATGAAGCCTCTCGAGACTTAGCGTTACTAATAACACGATTAGCTAAAGCTGTTGCTGCCTCAACATTGGAGTTGAGATATAAGGAAAAACGATCTTTAACCGCGTTATCGACTAATTGAGCACACTCACGAGAAGAGAGCTTCTCTTTAGTCTGACCAGCAAACTGCGGATCGCGAATCTTAATTGACAGAACAAAAGAACAGCCAATCCAAATATCATCTGCAGTTAGCTTAAGACCACGTGGCAGCAGATTATGTAAATCGCAAAACTCTCTCATAGCAGAGAGTAAACCTACTCTTAAGCCATTAACGTGGGTGCCACCCTCAGCAGTTGGAATTAGGTTTACGAATGACTCGCGTACTGGCTCAGCATGTTCAAGCTCCCAAGTAACTGCAAAGGCTACTTCAGAGTCTTCGGCCTTCACTACCTCTGAGTATGGAGGCGCAGGCAGAATCTTACGGCCATCACACTGATTTAACAGGTAATTACCTAAAGAGCCCTCATGAGTCCAAGTAAATTCTTCACCGGTCTTCTCATTAACAAAATGTACTGAGAGATTTGGGCATAACACAGCCTTTGCCTTTAAAAGATGCATTAAGCTCTTAAAGGCAAAGTGTCCATTATCAAAGTACTTAGCATCAGGCCAGAAACGAATAGAAGTACCAGTATCTTTCTTGTTGCAAGTACCAATGCTATGCAGATCTTCTACCTTATAGCCATTTTCATAGGCAATAAACCAGATCTTGCCCTCACGCTGAATCTTGGCTTCAAGACGGGTAGACAGTGCGTTAACCACGCTCACACCTACACCATGCAAGCCACCTGAGAAGCCGTAGTTTTCTTTATTGAACTTACCGCCAGCGTGCAGCTTGGCAAAGATAAGCTCAACTGCAGGAACCTTTTCAGTAGGATGCATATCAACAGGCATACCACGACCATTATCGGTAACCTCCAATGATTCATCATCATGAAGTACAACCTCTATATGGGAGGCATGACCTGCTAAGGCCTCGTCAACCGAGTTATCGATAACTTCCATACCCAAGTGATTTGGGCTGGTTGTATCGGTATACATACCAGGTCTGCGACGTACAGGCTCAAGACCTTCAAGCACCTCAATCGAGGAGCCGTCATAAGTTGATTCTGCTTTTGCCATACCGACAGAAAATCCTATAAAGACATCAAGATCATCAAATTAAGCAAAGCAACAATGCAATCGACTTATTTGATGACATAAAAACTAGGAGAGCAAAGATAGCACAAAGATGACTGCAAGCCAAAAACAATCAGCATAAGATGTACTACACACAGTCCATCACATAAAACATCATCTAGCTTAAAGCTATCATCCTTATATAAGGAGTGCTATCTTTCTAATGGGCTCTTAATTGCACGTCATGCTAACCCCACTTTAAGGCAAAGATGTGCAAAGTGGGAAAAAATAGCTTAAAGACCATCTCAAAGCTAACTTGAGCTACTGTAATCGGTTAAGTGCTCCTTAAGAAATTAAGATTGCATGTCTTAGACGTTAGATCTTGACTAAAAAGCCATCACAAATAAGGCTTATCTGCCTTATTCTGCATGTAAACCTTGCAATAACCCCATTAGAGGCTCCTTTTAAAAACCCATGAAAAGGCCATTCTTAGGCAAAATGAGCGCCAAATGAGCTCTTTTGGAGATCCTTTTAGAGCCAACTTTGCACTCAATAATTTGATATATATGCCGTTTATCATGATCTTAATAAGGGTAATTGGAAAAAAGATGTAAAATTTTTGTGAAAGTTGTTGACAGTGTGAAAGCACACTGTATAATGGGCAACGTTTTCTGACGACGTGGGGTTATAGCTCAGTTGGGAGAGCGCTTGCATGGCATGCAAGAGGTCATCGGTTCGATCCCGATTAGCTCCACCATTAAGTTAGAAACAAAAACCACCGATGGGGGTATAGCTCAGTTGGGAGAGCATCTGCTTTGCAAGCAGAGGGTCTACGGTTCGATCCCGTATACCTCCACCATAGATTCGGGGTTATAGCTCAGTTGGGAGAGCGCTTGCATGGCATGCAAGAGG